>NZ_SDLI01000003.1:0-300000 GCF_004123195.1 Ammoniphilus sp. CFH 90114 | reverse complement strand
CCAAAGATCATTAAATTTTGAGAAAGCAATTCATTCGCACTCATGGGAAGGTATTTAACTCCCTTTAAGGCAAGCGGGATGAGTCCCGGAATGATGAGCGCATTAAATAAAAGAGCTGACAACACCGCAGACATGGGGGAATGCAAGTTCATGATATTTAATATATTCAATGAAGGAATGGCCTGACTAAACATGGCTGGAATAATGGCAAAGTACTTGGAAAAGTCATTTGCTATACTAAATGTCGTTAAGGCGCCACGAGTCATCAATAACTGTTTACCAATAAGCACGACTTGAATTAGCTTCGTTGGATCGGAATCTAAATCGACCATATTCGCTGCTTCCTTAGCCGCAATAGTCCCACTGTTCATCGCTAATCCAACGTCTGCTTGTGCTAAAGCGGGAGCATCATTGGTTCCATCCCCTGTCATGGCCACCATTTTTCCTTCTGCTTGCTCGTCTTTTACCACTCGGATTTTATCTTCCGGCTTACACTCCGCAATAAATTCGTCAACCCCTGCCTCCTTGGCAATGGTGGCGGCCGTTAACGCATTATCCCCTGTACACATAACGGTCTTAATCCCCATCTTGCGAAGCTCTTCAAACTTTTCCTTCATTCCCGGTTTAACCGTATCCTTCAGGTAGATGACGCCTAGAATCATTTCATTTTTACATACTGCTAAAGGGGTGCCCCCTTGACTTGAAACCTGATCACTAATTCGAAATAAATCTACGGGAATACATCCGCCTATCGATTGAATATATTGCGTTATAGCCGAGACGGCTCCTTTTCGATATGTACCTTGTTTTTCTAAGATTAACCCACTCATCCGTTCCTCTGCAGAGAAGGGAATGATTTTTCCTTTATCGTAATTCTTTATATTCCAATGAAACTTCATGTTCTTTGCAAGCTCAAGCACTGAGCTTCCTTCTGGAGTTTCATCATACAGTGAAGTAATGACCGCAGCTTCGATGAGTTCTTGTTCATTTACATTAGAAACAGGAATAAACGAAGTTGCTAACCGATTCCCAAAGGTAATTGTCCCGGTTTTATCTAGGATAATCGTATTAATATCCCCTGCCGCTTCAACTGCTCTCCCAGATTTAGCAATGACATTGAATCGAGTGACTCGATCCATTCCCGCAATCCCAATGGCCGAAAGCAGTCCACCAATAGTGGTAGGAATCAAACAAACCAAAAGAATAATTAAAGTCGACAGGTCCATCTCAATCCCTAAATAACCAGCGATGGGAATCATCGTCATGACAACGATCAAAAAGATAATGGTGAACACCACTAACAATGTATTCAGTGCAATTTCATTAGGCGCTTTTTGCCTTTTGGCACCTTCTACGAGATATATCATACGATCGATAAAGGAGTCGCCAGGGTCTGTAGTGATTCTAACTTTGATCCAATCACTACACACCATCGTCCCCCCCGTTACGGAACTGAAATCACTCTTTGCCTTTCGAATGACTGGAGCTGATTCCCCTGTAATGGCTGATTCATCGATTGACGCTACTCCTTCCACAATCTCTCCATCGCCAGGTATAAATTCCCCCGCTTCGACTAGTACTAAGTCTCCTCTCCTTAGCTCTAAAGAAGAAACCGATTCTATTTTCCCACTCGAATGTATTCGTTTGGCAACAGTATCTTTTTGCGCCTTTTTCAAACTATCCGCTTGGGCCTTCCCACGCCCCTCTGCGAAAGCCTCCGCAAAATTAGCAAATAGAACGGTTAAAAAGAGGATGTCAAACACAATGACATTGTATAGAATCTGATTCTCAGTTCCAAAAAGAAAGGGAAACAGTATAGTTAGTAGGATCAGAAACGTCCCCATTTCAACCACAAACATCACGGGATTTGTCATCATATGAATGGGATTTAACTTTATGAAACTATCTTTAATTGCTTGACTTATTAGTCCTCTCTTCATCCTGTGTTGTTCTCCTTTTGCCCAACTATATCAGCAATCTAAAACTTCTCAATATTGGCTAGAGCGTAGCCTAAATATATGAGAATCCCTACTGCAAAAATGGATACAATGACCATGTTCAAGCTCTCCTACTCATAAGACTTGTAATTTCCTCTACGAGCCAACGGTAGTGCGTAATACTTGGTTTACAACAAATCACATGTTGAGCTCCAAACAGCTTGAAAATGGAGGTATATTTCACGTTTTGTGTAATTACGATCGGTCTCAAACCAAGATTATGAAGCAAGCTAATCCAATCGAGAGGCTTCTCTAAATCGTCTGGAAATACGTAGGTCATATCATAACTCGAGTACTCCAGGGAACGGTGCTGAATCTCTTCCATGCAAATAGAAGAACCTACTACGCTAGTATTTTGGATATAGCAAACATAGGTGTGCTCACCTGGTTCCTTCATGAATGAAGATAAATCAGTAAAATTAGAAGTGAAACACTCAAATTGAGCTCCTCTTCCCAAAATTAAGATAGTAGTACTCATGATCCGCCTCCATTAGATGGTATAAAAAAGACCAATGCAAACGGCTCCTGTTCACCACTTCCAATTGATTAATGATCATGGAAGGTGGATGAAGAATTGTCTACATCAGTCTATGCGATGTCCCGTCTCCCACTCTTATTTATAAAGGTAAAAATAATAGGCAATGGGTAAAATGACGGACGATAGAGCCAAAGCAATAAATAGTCCCCTCTTCACATCATCGTTAACCACTTTCAGTCTTTTCGCTTCTTCCAAGTCTGAGTTCATGAATACCTCCTTTTAGGAATTAGCTGCTCCATACTTCTCTTGTAAGGTTGAAATTAACTCGCTAATTGAAGGCCTTATCCACAGTTCCTGTTCTACTTGCTGCCTTACCCAGTCCTGTTTTTCCATCCATACCTTACCCATTTCGTTAGGACTGAGAGTAGCACTTAAGAAATAGACTTGCTCCCTTGGGCGAGGAAGGGCATGAGCACCTAACACATAACTATCTAAATATCTCAACAGCTGTTTTCGATGTTTGATCTTCAATAATTCATTGCCAGTGGTAATTTCCGTACCCAATTTCTGTTGTACATTTCCACTGTCTAAACCGTTAAGTAAATTTCCTACAATAAAATAGATATTCTCTGCAGCGACCTGATACTGTTCCTTCGCTTGGGAAACAATACGATTGACCCTGATATACCACTTCATCCCTTTGTAACTTGATAGATTGGGAATGATCTTGATCACCCCAACTTGATCCTCATTTTGTTTCAGCAACAGTACATCCTGTTGAGGCTCCATTTGAAGATGGGAAGGGAATCTATTCTGAAAAAATAGGGCGAGTTCTTGATATAGCATGGTGGTAATTCTTGTGTTTGACTTTCTGGCATTGTTTTGGCTCTTTCGGAGTTCTTCCTCCTTGGCATACACTTGTGTCATGCTAGAGAAGAACTCCCTCTCTAGAGAACCATCTCCAGACACGGTTCTTCTCTCTAATAAGCATGCCTTACATTCTGATATCACTTGTGTGATCTCATCGAGGAATTCCTCAATTTGCTTTAGTTTTCTTTGATCATCCATTCCACTCATGGCAGGTAACCCCCGATACCGGTAAGTCAGGCTGTCGATCATTCCTTCTTTAACTCCGCTAACACATCTAGGTTGAGCTTTAAGACATTCACACGAGGCTCACCGAAGATCCCCCATTCTTTTCCTTGTGTGTTCTTTTCAATTAAAGTTTGAATGGTCGCTGCATCTAGACCTGTATTTTTCTCAATGCGAGGAATCTGAGCAATGGCTGCTTCAGGGCTAATATGTGGATCCAATCCAGAACCAGAATTGGTCATTAGATCCATCGGTACTTCACTTACAGGAACATCTGGGTTTTCTGCTTGCCACTTCGCTATCGATTCCTTGGTTCGATTCATCATGTCTTCATTAGAAGGCGCATAATTGTTCGAACCTGAACCTGAACCGTCATGTTCAATACTTGAGATTCGCCCATGAAAGAGACCTGGGTCATTGAAATTCTGACCAATCAGTTCGGATCCAATGACTTGTTGTTGCTCATTCAAGATTAGACTTCCGTTCGCTTGGTAAGGAACAAGGGCTTGTGCAATACCTGTAACCAGTAAGTGATATCCTAATCCACATAACAGCATCAAAACGACACTTAAACGTAAACTTTTGAATAAATGAGATCCCATTGGGGTGCACCCTTTCGCATCGTATAGTAGAAGGAGGGCTTACCCCTCCTCGTCATTAGACCAATAGATTTAATAAAACATCAATTACCTTGATTCCGATAAACGGTGCAATGACACCGCCTAATCCATAGATAAAGAGATTCCTTCTTAATAATTCCGAAGAGCTCATCGGCTTGTAGACTACTCCCTTCATCGCTAACGGGATGAGCATGGGGATGATAATGGCATTAAAGATGAGCGCGGATAGAATCGCTGACATCGGTGAACCTAGACCCATGACATTAAGAACCGCCATCTCAGGAATTGCAAACATAAACATCGCCGGGATAATGGCAAAGTATTTGGCTACATCGTTGGCAATACTAAAGGTCGTCAACGCTCCACGGGTCATCAGTAACTGCTTACCAATCGAAACTACTTCAATGATTTTGGTAGGATCTGAATCCAGGTCTACCATATTGGCTGCTTCCTTGGCCGCAGCGGTTCCAGTATTCATCGCTAATCCGACATCCGCCTGAGCGAGCGCTGGTGCATCGTTCGTTCCGTCCCCTGTCATTGCCACGAGTTTCCCTTCCGCTTGCTCCTTGCGAATGACATCGATTTTATCCTCTGGTTTGGCTTCTGCGATAAAATCATCAACTCCGGCTTCCCGGGCAATCGTCGCTGCCGTCAGTGGGTTATCCCCCGTACACATAATCGTCTTAATGCCCATTTTTCGCAGTTGCTCAAAACGCTCACGCATACCAGGCTTAACCGTATCTTTCAGATAAATGAGTCCAAAGATTTCTTGACCCACAGCGACAGCCAGCGGTGTTCCACCTTCCTTGGCAATTTGATTGCTCTTGGCATCTAAATCCGCAGGAATCTGACCTCCATGAACGGATACCCATTTCTTCACGGCATCGACGGCGCCTTTGCGAATTTGACGTCCATCCTCTAAATCCAATCCACTCATGCGAGTTTCCGCTTTAAATTCGATAAAGTCACTTCCATAAGCCAAGGATTCATTATATTTGAGCTTCTGATTTTTCATTAATTCAAGTACTGAACGTCCTTCTGGCGTTTCGTCCTGCACCGAGCTAATCGCTGCCCAACCAGCTAGGTCCTCTAATTTGGAATCTCCAACTGGGATTAATGCACTGGCCATCCGATTCCCAAAGGTAATGGTTCCGGTTTTATCCAGGATAATCGTATTAATGTCACCAGATGCTTCGACGGCTTTACCGGACATCGCAATAACATTGAATTGGGTGACACGGTCCATCCCCGCAATCCCAATCGCAGACAGTAACCCCCCGATGGTCGTTGGAATTAAACAAACGAGCAAAGCGATTAAGTAGGGAACTTCAAGGGTAAACCCTAAATAGTTGGAGTAAAAAGGCAACGTAACCACAACAATCATAAAGATTAAAGTTAAACTCGTTAACACGGTGTTGAGTGCAATTTCGTTTGGTGTTTTTTGTCTTTGAGCGCCTTCCACGAGCGAGATCATGCGATCTAAGAAGGACTCTCCTGGATCATTGGTTATGCGAACCTTAATTTGGTCACTCACGACACGAGTTCCACCCGTGACAGAACTAAAGTCTCCACCTGCTTCTTTGATGACAAGAGCAGATTCACCTGTAATCGCCGATTCGTCGACGGAAGCCACTCCTTCAATGACTTCCCCATCGCCAGGGATGAGTTCACCTTGAGCTACGAGGACAATGTCCCCTTTCCGTAAATCCGTAGAAGGTACATTCTTAATGGCTCCATTCACGAGCTTTTTCGCTAAGATGTCCTTCTTCGTCTTCTTCAGCGAATCTGCTTGTGCTTTTCCACGCCCTTCGGCCAAAGCTTCTGCAAAATTAGCAAATAAAATGGTGACTAGTAAGATCAATGTAACCGTGACATTAAACCAGAAAGGAACCGCTCCGCCAAACGCACTCGGAAAGATGGTACCGAGTAAGGTGATGACAAAGCCAATTTCCACAACGAACATGATGGGATTTTTCACCATGATACGTGGGTCTAGTTTTACAAAAGATTGTTTCAGTGCATGGATGACCATCTCTGAATTCATCATTGATTTATTATTTTGACTCATTTCCATTCCTCCATCGAGTTCTTCACACTTAGCGAAGGGTTAAGTATTCAGCAATCGGACCCAGAACGAGCGCTGGGAAAAAGGTTAACGCACCAACCAGAAGTACGGTTCCAATGAATACCCCAGCAAATAATGGAGTGTCGGTACGGAAGGTACCTACAGTTTCAGGAACACTCTTCTTTGCAGCTAACGAACCCGCCACCGCTAACATCGTCACGAAGGAGAAGTAACGGCCCAAGAACATCACGATTCCCGTTGAAATATTCCAGAATGGGGTATTGTCTCCTAAGCCTTCAAAGCCAGAACCATTATTCGCTGCGGATGACGTATACTCATACATCGCTTGCGTAATTCCATGGAAGCCTGGGTTTGAAATCGTATCCGGATGAAGCATGACCGCAATCGCTGTAGGAACTAGAATTAAAATCGGATGTACCAACAAGGTTAAGGCAATCAGCTTCATTTCCTTTCCTTCAATTTTCTTACCTAAGAACTCGGGTGTGCGACCCACCATTAACCCAGATAAGAAAACCGCAATCATCGCATACATCAATACGTTTAAGAACCCAGCCCCGACCCCTCCAAAGATGGTGTTTAACATCATATTGGAGATCGTGATCATTCCACCGATTGGTGTTAAGGTATCATGCATCGTGTTAACTGCTCCTGTTTCGGAAGCGGTAGTAACGACAGAGTATAAGGCAGATTGAGCAACCCCAAAACGCACTTCTTTTCCTTCCATGCTTCCTTGCTCATGTTGGATTCCCAATGAATTTAAAGCTGGGTTACCCGCGTACTCAGAAGATAACGAAACACCCGCCATTATTAAAAACATCATGAACATCGAAACGAATAATACGCGGCCTTGCTTCGCATTTCCTACCATATGGCCATAAGCAAATGGTGTAGCTGTTCCTAATAACAACATGAGTAAGATTTGAATCAAATTACTAATCGCATTCGGATTTTCGAATGGATGGGCGGAGTTGACTCCGAAGAATCCTCCTCCGTTGTTTCCTAATTCCTTAATGGAAAGGAAGGAAGCAACCGGTCCTCTTCCGATTTGTTGTTCTTCACCGGTGATTGTCGTTGCCGTAACGGTTGGATCTAACGTTTGTGGCACCCCAAGCAATACAAAGAAAATAGCCGTTACAAAAGCGATGGGGAGCAACACTCGGAAAATGGATCGAATTAAGTCCACATAAAAGTTACCTAAAGGTTTTCCAGCTAATCCACGGATAAAAGCGATAATAACCGCTAACGCAGTACCTGGTGCTGTAAACATGAGGAATACAATCCCCATCATCTGAGCTAAATACGATAAGCTGCTTTCTCCACTATAATGCTGTAAGTTTGTATTGGTCATAAAGCTGATTGCTGTATTCAGAGATAAGGTCGGCTCCATCGCCGTAATCGCACTTGGATTCAGTGGTAGTACGCCTTGAATTCGGAAAAACGTGTAGGTAATCAAAATCATTAAGGTATTCGAATAAATAATAGCCAGCGCGTACTCTTTCCAGCTTTGATTTTGTTTTCGTACACCGCCTAATTTTAAAATCCAGTTATCAAATCCGAAGATGCGATCCACACCTGTCGGCTTGTAATCAAATGCTTTAGTTAAATATAGACCCATAGGTCTAGCAAGTAATAATACTAGAAGCAAGGTAATCCCAACAGAAATCAATGGCGTTGTCAACGTAATCCCTCCAAATGGTAGTTAAAATTTCTCAGGGTTCACTAATACGTATCCTAGATAGATAAAGGTGGCTGCTGTTACCAAACCCAAAACGATCATCATGATCTATCGCTTCCTTTCTCAATTACCTGCTCAGAAAATTTCGCTAGTCCCACCATCGTAGAAGCTAGACCCACAATGATTAACACCATAAAAACGTCCATCATCTTCAACACCTCCTTGTTCTCCGTCACCAAGAAGCCCTGTGAGCTACGTCCTCTTACTCCCTTGTGAACGGCCTGAATCGGTTCAAACCACTCACCCTGGAGCAAAAAAAATAGACCAATGCTTACCTCAACCCCACGAAACGAAATCAAATTCGTACGCAACACCAAATAGGCGTAAAGCGTTCTGTTACTAGCTTGATTTCGTTCCACATGTGGAGAAAAAGTACTCATTGGTCTACCTAACGCCCAGCCGACACGTAGTGCCCTCTTTGCGATCTGTCTCCCTGTTCCTTTTTAAACAGTGGTATTTAATTTTAAGCAAAACAAAAAGACCTGCGTTTATTCATCTTAAAGAAACCTTTTGTCACCCAGATCCCTAGATAACAAAAAAGCCCCCTCAAAATAGGCGGTCATTGACCTCCCTCGCTTTAGCCGACGAAGTTAGCTGACGGGTAGGATGGCGAAGAAGCTTTCTCATCCCTTCTACCGAAGTAGAATTAACCCCACTTAATTGGGTCCTCCGTTCCCAGGTGCCCTGGGATTTGGCCGATCTGCAATTGTTTGCTTGATGTGACTTATTATAATCTCATTTGTCGATCGTTGTGAAGCTTTGAATTGCTTCAATTTCAGCCATTTTTTTGCATTTACCCGAGATTACAATATTGTTTTCTACGTATTTATAACTGTCTTTATCTTTTTCTCCCATTTTCATGGTTTTAGTTAAGTTTTTTATAAATGATTTGAATTTCTAAAGTGTAAGATTTCTATTTATCCTAATAAACAGAGATAGAGCTAGAAAAAATAAGTAAACCATAAATGTTAGCGCAATCAAGATTACTTTTTCAGCTTTTTCTTGTGATTTTCACTCTTTACAAATTTTGTGAACAGCATGTATGATCATCCCATATCAAATGTTATAAACATGCTAATCGCTTAATCTCCTTAAGGAGAGCGGGGGAACCATCGTGATGGCTGCCATCACAGGGGTGAATCTCTTTTGAGTAGGGCTACTCTCATGCCCGAATCCGTCAGCTAACCTCGTCAGCGTTAGAGAGAGGCATCTTTTTTCGCGTGCTTTTCATCACGTTTATTTTGTGGTGAATTCAAAAGCCACAAGAGGAGACCTCTTCTTGTGGCTTTTTTGCGTCCAAAATGCATGTGCTCTCCCCTTTAACCATAATCTAGGAGGATACCCATGGCTTCAACAAAAAAGAAATTAGAAGCAGAGTTAAGCGAAGCATTTATTAAATTCCAAAGAGAATTAATTGGACGTGGTCCACAGGAGGCAAAGACCTACATTGTAGAGGATATGGTTATTCTTCGCTTTAAAGGGGTTCTTACCGTGGAAGAAAAGCACTTGGTTAAAAATGATCAAGGTCGAAGATTAATTAAAAAAATGAGACAAACCCTACGTGAGATGTATAGTCAAGATTTTGAAGCCATTGTTCAACGATACACCGGATGTAAAGTACTAAGTAGTCATAGCGATATCAGCACTAAGACAGAAGAACGTATTGAAGTCTTCGTGATGGATCGAGATGTCGAAAAAATGCTAGACAAAGAATGCACAGGAAAAAAATTATCAGCCAATTAAAAGGGGATCTATCATGATAGAAGAAATTCGTAGACAATTATTTGCTAATCAGAATATGATTGTTGAGGTTATGACCAAGCACCAGACACGCATCCAAGGTAAATTGACTTGGTTAAGTCCAGACAGATCGATGGCAGAGATTACCCTCCATGACGGTCAAATTAAAACCATTACTGACATTGATATCAAAAATGTCGTTGCTTTAGAGAAAGCTTAGCCAATTACAACGGAGAATTATCGAATCTGAGCTATTATAAAAAGATGACTGAAAATCATTCATGTTTATGAGGGTGCCAAACCATAAATGTTTGGCACTCTTTGTTCCCTAGTTCTAAGAGGTCCTATACTAGACATAGCTAATGAAACAAAGTCCACCATGATAAAAACACGAGCAGCAACAATCGTTGGTATTTAATGACTTGATCAAACACCAACACAGATAAACACAGGTATAAGCAAGAACTGCATAAAAATTGTTTTTAACGCAATCGCAGCGTAATGAATAAGTCTTTTGCTCTTCCTGGATGGATAAATAGAAATGCTGTTCCTATCATTAAGATGTAAGAAATAAAGTTTAATGCCATTAGGATAATGAATAAAGTTATTGTTTTGGACAAGATAATAGCTGTTCGGCTAATGGTAAAATAAATAGATTAATTACTGCCTCTGTTTGGTATTCCTGAACAGTAATAAAGGCCGTCAACACTCCAAAAGTAAGTGGAAAAATAAATAAATGGTTAATTTGCATACACAGTCCAATGATATCGTCCCAGTGAACCATTGAACCTGTTCCGTTAGTTTTAATGAATTAAGCCACAAAAATAGCGATAATAACAAAATAACAAACAACAAGATTTTTGAACGTTTCCCCTTCATGATATCCAATTGAATTGGAGTTCCCACTATTGCTCGCTTCCACACGATGGCTCTTTTAGGTTCATTTACTTTAAGCTCAATGTAGCAATTTCCATGTTTATGAATGTCTTCAAGTGTAACTTCTTCGGTAAGCTTCCATTTTGAACAATCCAATTACAAACAACAGACGCAATTCTATTTAGTTTCTAAATAGAATTGCGTCTGTTTTTTTCTAATTAGTTATCAGTATTTTATTTACTTTTAGCAGTAAACTCCGCTTGAGAAACGTTCATAATTTAGACACAAAAATGACGACCGTTTTCTCTTTCATGGTCGTTGACTAATAACATCATCATCTTGGAAGGAGGAGTATGCATGCTAAAAGCAACACTAACCGCAAAAGAAGCAGCTTCATATTTAGGGGTAAGCTACTGGCTCGTATTAGATGCTGCAAGGCAAAGAAAAATCCCACATTTCCGTATTGGGCAACGCATCATGTTTAGACTGGAAAGCCTTCAACAATGGATTGAACAACAGGAGGCAAGTTCAATAATTGCTCCACTTGAAACGCAATCCGGTAAAATCCGAAAGATCCTACCATAAAGTTTTACTAATTTTAAAGGAGCATATTCTATGGAGTCAATCCAAAGCAAATACCCTTGGTTAGTCTCAGCACTTGAGTGTAGTGAAGAGAACCATATCTCCCAAGAAGTAATTCAACTTTTCATACTTTGGATAGCAGAAAATTCGGGGGAACAAAATGAATAAAATCTTCAAAGAACTGAACATCCGTGGGAGCGAAACGTATGTTCTAACAATAAAAAGACCAAATACGCCAGATGTTGAACTCATTAAAGACAGTCAACTCCAACTTAACTTCTGGGATCTAGAACAAGAATCTAACGAAGACGTATAAAATCACCTTCTTCTGGAGAGTCTTTTAGCATTTCAGACTCTCCAAGGAGGATACTTTATGAAGGATCTAAAAGTAACGAGTATTACTTACACCAACGAATCACCCAAAGAATCATTGATTTGGTTCCATCAGTTGCTCACCAAACTGATCATTGATGAACTGAAACTTGATCCGTTCCATGCAGGTAGTTTCATCATGTCAGCGCATCAGTTCTTAAAGCTTATCGAAAATATGGAAGATAAAGGAGAAGTAAACAATGACTAAGTACATTGAATCCTCTATAGCTCTCTATTACCGTGTAAGTACATCGTCACAAAATGATGATATGCAAATTGGTGCCAACCAAAGTTATCTTGAGAAAATGGCAGTTAAGGAATTTATTGAATTAAACGATCATGGGGTATCTGCACTCAAGAATGAATTGCATAAGAGACCTAAACTGGTTGAATTACTTGAACTAATCAAAGCAGGTCAGATAAAGACTGTAATTGTTTACGCAAGAGATCGTCTGTCACGTGATATGTACGAATACTCCAGCATCGTACAAATATTTTATGACTACAAAGTAGAAGTCATTTTCACCATGGAAAATCATACGTCTTTCCAACAGACCAAGGATATGGAGCTATTGGCATTCCTTTTTTGCGACCAGGAAGGAAGAAACCTTCAGCAGAGAACAAAGGATCGTAACAAAAGAAACCCTTACGCAATTTTTGGATATAAAAAAATCAAAGATGGAAGCAATAAAGATTTCTATAAAATAAAGCTTGAAGAAAAGGACCGCTTAGTTAACCTCTTTAACCTTTGCTTGAAAGCTCAAACTCCTAAGGATATGCTTGATTACCTTGAGAAACAAAAGAAGTTATTCAAAAAGCCTAATGTATTTGAAATATTAAAAATACTACAGAATCCTTTTTATAGTGGCCACTGCGAAGAAGAATACGGATTTCAGTCACTACTACACGTTGAATCAGTGGTTTCATTGGAAATGTTCCTCAATGTGAGGACCAAGTTGAATCATTTCAGCAAGGACATCTTTGAAGCAATGAATGACAACCCTGTGGTTCAAGCTTACTGCGCAGTATGCAACCAACAAATGAAAATAAAGGGGAAAAGTTTAACCAGTGCTGGTTACTTTCTTTGCAAAAACAATCATTCTCGGGTAACTATTCATGTAGAGGAACTGGACAAATTATTGAAAGAGGCTATGGTTAATCATTTTAATAGTATGGCTACTGGAAAATTAAAGAAAATTACTAGAGCATCAGTTATCAAGCTAATAAATGAGATAGAAGCATCAATAACCAAGATTCATAATGAAATTAAAGAAGAAAGCATTAATTTATCCTTATCTTTTGCGCCAAATAAATCCAACCCACTTGTGTTACACAAATTTCAATTAATTAAAGAACTCAAATCCCAAATACGAAGACTGTCGGTAAAAAAATACCAACTTAACCTTACACTTAGCGACATAGATCTGTTACATCAAGAAGTACATAAAAAAGTTATTGAAGGATGTCTAAAAACTAACCTAAGAAAACTTGCAAATCTAGTTGTGGACAAAGTAGAAATTTCAAATGGAAATGTAATGTTCCATTTCTTTTTTAAAGAATTTATCCAACATCAGGGAAAGTAATCTCACTTTAAGGAGATGACCGAAATGGAAAAGTCGAAAGCGCTTGGAATTTTACGAAAGTCGTCATATAAACAAAAGAACAATCTTAGCTTTGATATTCAGAGGGAAAAAATTCTAGGTCTCCCATCAGCACAAGAGTATGACATAGAATTTATTGAGGAGATTGAATCGGCATATCATTCAAGTGCATCTGAAAGGTCGGGCATGCAAGAAGTAGTAGAAAAAGCTATTAATGGTGATTATAATGCTCTCTTCTTTTACGAGGAGTCACGGGTAAGCAGACAATCGGGCAGTGATTTCGTCATTGATATTGTACGTGAAATTGCACGAAGGAAACCTTACTTTAAATTCTATAGTACTAGCAAGAGTGGTGAATGGGATCCAGATAGCTTAGAAGTAAAAATCAAAATGATAAGTAGTGAGTCTGATTCAAGGAAAATATCCCAACGTGTCATTGATACAAGGAATACATTGTTAGGTAATAAAAAAAGGCCAGGAGGCCCACCGCCATATGGTTACATCCTAGTTGAAGGAAAGCTTGTTCCCGTTGAACATGAAGTCCCCATCGTTAACTTTATATTCTTCTTAGCAATATGGGGGACAAGTAACAAAGATATTTCGAACTTACTCAATCAATGCAATGTTCCAACTCGTTCAAATGGAAATTGGAGCCCAAGTAGTATAGATGTCATCCTTAATAATCACACATACATCGGTGATTATACAAATGGCAAACGGAAGAGTCATTCAAATGGTGCAAGGAAACCAAAAGATCAGTTTGAAGTAATAAAAGACTTTAATGAACCTATCATCCCTCAAATTCTCTGGAATCTTGTCGTTCAAGTACGTCAACTTAAGAATGATTTCGGAATGAAAATGAGGACACCTTTTCTTTTAAGGGGTGTTATTGAATGCAAAAAGTGTTCAGAAATCCTTAAATGCAAAGACAATACGCCAACAGGTTCTAAGAACAGTTATCTGAACTACTATTGCGACAAGTGTAAAAACAAGATATCCCCAGAGCTTGTTCACCCAGAGTTTATCAAGAAATTTATTCAAAAAATACTCACAGTTTTAACCGACAGTAAGGGATATACCAAACAAATGCTGAAGCAATGGGAAAAAGATCTCAAATCCAAGAGTACAGATCTCAAACACAAGTTAGACATAGTCGAGTATCATCGGTCCTTATTAGATGACAGTAATGAATTATTCGAAGAGTGGAAATCAGCTTTACAAGTTACAATGGATTCCTTTAAAGAACAAATAGAACTCAATAAAGAAGAACTTATCAAAGTAGAACGACTTATGTCCAACAAAGGATTTACCAACCTCTTTTCCATTATTACTAACTCAAATCTTTCCATGCTTAGACAGTCGGAACTCCGCATATTGGTCCTACAGTTTACGAAAAGAGTAATTATTGACTTCATCGATAATGAACAGCATATTGAATTAAAATCATTATCTCTCTAAAAAAAAGACATTGGTTCAAAAGCCTAAAATATTTGCATTAGAATTAAAGTTGTTGGACGAAAACTCTAAGAGTTGGTTTTATACGTCTAGAACATGCCGCAAAAGATTATAAGATCCCTTGATGCCAAGGGATTTTGTAATAAACGTCTCGGTTTTTTAGCCGTCGTGGGATCAAACGACGGTTATAAAACCGAGTACCTTATTAAGATTCTAGACAAAAAACCTAATCGTCAAACCTAGTGAATTAACACTTTTTTGCAGGGTTAAACTTTCTCTTGCCGAGATAATAAATCACTGGGAGGAACCATCATGGCTGGTACATTGGAAAAACGCGGTGAGGGTATTTGGAGACTTTCTGTTCGCTCTGGAATTGGCCCCGATGGAAAATACATTCGTTATAGAAAAACCATTAAAGCCACAACCGAGCGCGAGGCACGGAAGCAACTAGCCTTATTTGTTGCAGAAATAGAGAAGGGACAATATCATGAACCTTCAAAGATGAATCTTAACGAATACGTTGATTACTGGATAACAAATTACGGTGAAATTAATCTTGCACCTACTACACTATCATTGTACAAAGGTCTACTTAAACGTATATTAGCTGCAATGGGTCACCTTAAATTGGATCAGATAAAACCAGTTCATCTAATTGAATTTTATAAAAATTTATCTGAAGATGGTATCCGTGAAGATGGGCGTCCCGGCAAACTTTCACCTCGTCGAATTCTCCATCATCACAGTTGCTTATCTTCAATACTTCAAGATGCTGTAGAATGGCAGTTGTTATCGCAAAATCCTGCAAGTAATGTTACTCCACCAAAAGTTGAACACCAAGAAGCGGATTTTTTCACAGATCAGGAAGCTCAAAAACTGTTAGAGTCCCTTGATAATGAGCCGATGAAATACAAAGTATTGATCCTGCTTGCCATAACGACAGGACTCAGAAAAGGTGAGCTTCTTGGGTTAGAATGGTGTGATATTGATTTTACCAAAAACACACTATCTGTATGGCGAACTAGCCAATATACGAAGGATCTTGGTGTATTTGAGAAGGATACAAAGAATAATCACTCACGCAGAACAATATCAATTTCTTCATTATTGGTCCAACTATTACAAGCGTATAAAAAAATACAAGATCAAGAAATAGAAATGCTCGGTGAAAAATGGGAACATCATAATAGGCTCTTTACCCAATGGAATGGAGCACCTATGCACCCAGGAACACCAAACAACTGGTTTAAAAAATTCCTAAAGAGAAACGGGCTGCCAGAAAAATCCCTACACTCATTAAGACACACTAATGCAACAATATTGATCTCTGAAAACGTTGATTTAAAGACAGTGGTAAACCGGCTTGGGCATGGTGATCTAAGCATGATATCTAAAGTATATGCCCATGTTCTTCAAAAAAACGATCAAGCTGCAGCTGAGAAATTCGACAGATTGCTAATTCGCTGTTAGCATATTTATTTAATAAGTCCTTCTTAATAGCCTCTAGTTTAAGCCAACGTGGGTTCATATGTTATTTACTCTCTGCTAAATGTCATCTATACGAGGAATAAGTTTATCTATATCTTTCAATACAATCGCGTTTAATAGTCTATTTTCAAACAAGTTTTAGAACAAAAAAGGATTCTCAATAAAAACTTATAAAAAGGAAATAAAGAGGTGTTCGCGGAATAACTACCCTACTAACCTCCTAGCTCACACTCACAACTAGGAGGTTTTTTCTATCTTCTCAGTTAATCCCATATGCACGTCCACATCACCCTCTCGGTAGCTATAAGCACCATGCAAGGTCTTCTCGATCTTCCCCTCTGGAACCAGTATCTTCGCACCGTTATCAAAACATAGCTCCGTTTGGAAGTCATGTGTAATCACTTCCGTCAACACTCCCTCGCTCTTAAAGAGCATCCCCTGAGGAAGTAAACAAGGTTTCCAACATACACCATACTCTACCATTGGGATATACGTTTCCGGTATAACTTCATTACTTGGAGCAAATGGCTCTCCTAAGTGATATACGAAACTTGGTTACCTTGTCAGGAGCAGACATTTCAAAACCCCCATATGGCGTATTTTTCCACATCATTACATATAATTTTGCAGCCTGCAGATGATTTTGAAGGGCTAACAACATGCTGTTAGCCGAGTCGTAGCTAAATGTGGTGCATAATAAAAAGTAAAAAGCTACCGAAGGGACCGACAGATGAAGAAACATCCATAACTAAAGAAATTGCTGCCCAATTTCATCAGCAGCTCGGAAGTCAACTAAATTGTGACTAACCAAATCCTATGATTATCCCGCAGGATTTCTTTTTCTTTACAATAAATTATCCTAAAGTAGTTAAGACGCAGGTGACCTTCTACAGGTGATATGGTTTTCCAATATCAGGATGAGAGGTGTTTTGATATACAATAATAGGCGCATTCCATGTCTTATGCTTTAACATGTACTTCTGCAACCAAGATTTATCATGTCGCGCGTAAATCTGATAACCCAAAGAATCGATAAGGTCAGGGTAAAATGACTTTATATAGTTGTAGATATCATCCTTTGACCAAAGCTCTTCTTTGAAGTGCATCTTCTCAAAACCCAGAAATGAGTAGTTATCAATATCTGCATAATGTCTATAGATCCAATTCTTTAATGCACATTCTGGAAAATTCGGAAGTAAAGGTGCCGCGCGTTTCTTATATTCTTCGAAGGGTTCTTTATCAAAAGTGCCATCACCAATTGGTTTTAGACTCTTAATTAGATCTAAGTCCATAAATTTAAACTCCTTTGTCCGTCTTCCTTTCCAAAGCAATTTTGAAGGATCTTATCCATAGTTGCCCCATCAATGGATGGATCGGAAATCAGAAAGCATTTGATTCAATACTTCGCCTGTCTTCAAGCGAGATACGATATGTTCTTGATGTCTCTGATTATCTGCCTCTATCCATGAAAATTCTCTATCAAGACTGTTGAATTTGTCTATGAATACATTCTTATAATGTTCAACATATGCAAGGAAAGCATCCTTCTCAAAATCGTTTTCAAATAACAGAACGACTTCAAAGAAACGTCTTCGGGCGAACGATGCTTCCTGGTTATTATCGTCATATAGGAACTTGTTTAGTTTATAAGATGGGCTATCCTTCGTAAAATACTTTAGTGCATAATCGGGATTCACCCCATGCTCTCCAAAGAAGAGGAACCCCCATTCTGGAGTAGGAGTGCAATATCGCCCCCCATCAAGAAAAGCAACTAGAACACTATATAGCTGCGTTCCAAAATATTTGATACTGAGATTTCGATATGTAGTCGACGAATCCGTCAATGTGTACGCATAGAACTCAGATCTAGTTCTTGCCTCGCCATCATTATCACTTATTGTGATGGTGAACTCAGGATTATAGACATTGTGATATGTATCCTCATTACGCTTCCATTCACTCTTGTTTGCAAGACGTTTCATAACCTGTTCAAAGGGTGATCGGGTTAATAAGAACCGCTTCTTCCACAGATACTCTACGTTGTTAATGTCGGCACTCTTATTGATATCGGTATTTGTATCGCCTACCCGAGTATAGATGTAATTGGCACGAACCCTTCTACCTTGAAAGTCATAGTCTTCGGTTAGATAATACGGAGTGTCAGTGCTGTTCTTAATGACCAACACGTCAACCTCCTGACCAGCAATCATTAAGTTGCGCAACTCTACTTTGGGGCGGATACCTGACACAAACTTCTTATCCTTTAAAAAATCAATCATATGTTGCTGAGTCTTTCGATTTTCATCATTGCTAACCCCGACAACTTCGTAAGTCCTGTCTACAACTCCAAATATAATGTAGGCATCCCTATCTATACGATTGTTCGCCATACAAATAATGTCGTGTAAAAAATCAGCCGAATTGGTATGATAACTCACTTTGAAGTCCCAATAATCATCTTCACGTTTAGAATCGATTAGCATCAATACTTCGTCCCTGAGTTCCAAGCTCCTTAACCCACCTTTCATAAGTTAGTCATAGAAATTATCTATTTCTTTTTCGACCCCAACTGCATACGTCTGACTTCTATTTCGCGCTTACGCTCGGCTAGAATCTGCTCGACAGTCGCATCCTTCTGTACTAAAGAAAGACCTTTCTGTTGCTTACGTTGTCGGGTTCCATTGATATCGAATAACTTGTACTTAGTTTTCTGTTCTGGGTAGACGACATACGCAACTGGATCAGCGGTTGGCGTTAGTCCCATACGACTTAATCTACTCTGAGTAAATAAGTGGTCAGGTACTTCCTCGGGTAGATAATGCATTATTTCATTACTGGACATCCACATTTCCTCCTTTATATCAGCGTCTGCCCGTTTTCTTTACCCCAGGCACGAAATCATTCCGACACCATCTGACAAAGTTATTGGAGTGAAGAAGATACGTCTTAACTGTCTTTTCTTCAAGAATACCATCATGCTGCTTATCCAAAACTTCTTTCTCATATTGCTCATACAATAACTCTAACTGTTTGATAAAGTCCTGTGATGCCCTCATTGAATTTGGCCTCCTCGGCATGTGTTACAATCATTATACTGAACTGGAAGCATTTGCATAAGTAATTGGAGTGTTGTGATCTAGCTGTTGTGATGGAGTTTGTGACTTGAAGATTGTGATTAGAATAGAACCTTTAGGTTGCCTGACGACAGTAACATATCCAATGCTAAGTAAATAGCTACCGATTTTCGCGGCAGCTGCAGAATGGTTTTGCGTTATCTATTAAGTTCCTCGTTCATCTTATAAATCTTATCGGTCAAGTCTTCAAGACCTTCTCGTCCTGCTCGATTCAACTTATCGCTCAGAGTTTCCAAATAAATCCTCCCCAACACTATCTCCTTATCAACCACCTTGTTGAGGAACGTGACCATAAACTCTAAATCTGCATAGTAAGCGATTAACTTGAAGAAGGCTTCCTTCCACCAAATCTTCTCCAATAACTCATGAAATACCTCATCGCTAGACAGCAGACGCTCCTGAAACAGCTTAAGGCTCGTTATCATTGGCGTAAAGCCTTCCCTTATTAATGACTGAGCAGCTCGGGACGGGTACGAATATCCTGCTGCCTTATAAATGGAGCAGATCAAATTGATATGGTCGTCATAGGTGATGTGGTCAAAGATTGGTGCATTCCACTCCAACAACAAACCAATACCTGCATTTTGGTCATTGAAATATCCGCTTCTAATTATTTCAAGGATCTTACGGAAACAGACCCTGTGCAATTCGCCGTCAACAAACTCTCTCGAAGGAGCTAGGAACGCCTTAAGTTTTGCGCTGTCCGTAGAGGATTCATTACCTGTTAGGGCGAACGTAAGCTGTGATATTTGCCCCATAAGTTGCTCTGCATTAACATTCACCGCAAGGTCGAGTCTCCTGAACAGAGTTGATGCGAAGTAAAGTAACTCTAATGCTTCCTGTTCTGACGGATTTGCCCTTTGATCATGCGCTAAGACGTTCCTGACTCCCATAGCTCCTCCCGAAAAAAGTAACATTGCACCTAATTGGGCATCTGGAGCATCACTTAATTTCAGAACAGGACTATTTTTAGAAAATGCACTGTCCATTAAAGGTTTACCTGTAGTGGCAAGACAGCTTTTCCTTTGAACATCATTATCCAACGCTACATACGTATCGAGGACAGCCGAACGGAAGTGCCCATCTTGGTAAAGACTTTGGGCGACCTCCAACACTCTTGGATGAAGCCCCTCCAGCTTACTAGGTTGAGCAACAGGAGTCGGCGGCTCAATGACTAGTGTTGCAGGTGCTACAGGTGCTGTAGCAGAAGCGTGAGCCTCAATTTGGGATACACCTTTCGCCGTTACAGTGAGATGAGTAGGGATCTTTGCGTCACCAGTAACCAGACCTTCTTCGACCAACATCTTCATCATCATAATGCAAGGTTGTTCTTGATTTACCTCAGGGTAGAAGACAGGGTAGTCTTTGGTCTCAAGCAAAACTGCATGACCAAAATATGTTGAAAGTCCTTGAAGATTACTCAGTACTTTCCACTTACGATCTGAAATAGATGGGAATAGGTCAATAATTTGTTGAATCGAATACCCCTCAGGATAGCCATTTGGATCACAGATAAATAATGTTGCTACCGGCTCATGATTGATATTTCGCGATCTAATAAATGCAGAAACCTTCATCAAATGTGGATGTAGTTTCCGCTCAGCGGGTAAATCATCCAAACAATCCCGGGTGATTTGGAATTCACCGCAACTTGGACAACTAAGATTGTATACCTCAGACCCGTCTCTTTTTTGTACTGAATCATTGCCGCATAGTGGGCAATTAATCTTCGATGTCACATCAATCACTCCAAACATAAAATTCATAAGCAATGGCACTTGTAAATATTCACCAGTTGAGGACTTAACTCCTGCTCCAAAAGCACGAATCGACAAGAATCCCCTTTTGGGAAATAAAATGCGGCTACCCATCTAGGATAGCCGCTTCTGGTGTATAGAACTTTACTTCTCATACAGAGGGAGCCTTGCCGCGACATACTCCCAGATCGCAGGTAGTAACTTCTTCAACATTTCTACACATTCACTTGTAATCCACTGTGGCAGGGAGGGCACTGTTGCCCTCTTTACAAGCGACATCTAACTTCTTATCGTACTCTTTACCAATCTTGGTCAGTTACCCCAAACATGCAACCCGAACGTAGTCACGTTAATCGGGACAGGGTTTGTTACTTTACATCAAATACCCCTCATTAGACTTAAATGAATTCTTGTTTACTTTATATCGTCAGCAAGCCTCGCTAAGAGCAGGAGCTGCAGGTCGAGCTTGTCCGTTTCCAAACTGACGAATGGCGGCAATATCCCTGCGCCGATTAGCCGCTCAAGGTGATAGTCAACCATTGATAAAGGGTACGACGAATTGTTCAGGTACTCGAATACCTTGCCTAGATCGTAGAATACGTCTTTAAACCTGTGGGATCTCGAATGCAGAAGGTGTCCATGGGCCAAACCATCTTCACTAAACGTCATGCTCTGGAATGCTTCGTAAAGCTCATCGACCAACAGATGCAGGGAGTCCAAGTACTTCGCTACTTTTTCACGCCCTTGCTCGGGGAAGTCCTGCGGAGCGGTAAACAGCTCGATCAACGTCTGGATGTCATGATGATACCCTTCGCCGTCACCGATCCGAATACTGTTCTCCTTCAAGAGTAGTTGGAGCTGCTCGACAACATCGGAGCTACGCTCGATCTCCCGTTGCCGCTGCTCCTCGACAAAGATACCATTCTTTTTCTCAATTACACTAACCACGTTCGATAAGAGGGAGTATCGCTTAACGGTATATTCATGAATTTTGGCGAAGCTCATTGAGAAGGGGATCGGCTGAACCACATCAGGATTGTTGCTGTAGAGATAAACCGTATAATCTCCGCTACCACCTACATTACTAGACCAAGAAGCGAAGTACTTGTCCGTACTCTTCGTTCCGTCTGCACTCCTTAAATCTACTGGATGAGCCCCGAAGCATGCCCGGATCTGCGCGAAGTAGGCATCGTCTGGAACTGCCTCATTGAATACTGAATCGTCCTTCTTTAGCGGGTGTTCCATCTCGAAAACACGATGGAGCTGCTCGATGGCTTGGAAGACAAGATCGTATGTCATAATCAACTGTAGAACATTCAGCGACCGCACATCGTCGTGAGAGTGGTTCAAGTCGATGTAAGGCAACCCGTTCACACTGACCGATAGCCAGTCCTTCGCTGAGCAAATCAGGTTCCATAGGTTTTTACCGTTGTAGTTGCTATATGTGTTAATCAAGAACTCGTCATGATCGCTTACGGCTTGCTTGAACTTTTCAAGCAAGGAGCTATCGAGAATGTATAGGTTCTTGCTTTTCATGCTTTACCCCCGTTCGACAATGGATACATCAATTCTAGCTTAATTTCCCATTCTCAACCACCTTGTGACTGGGTGAGTGGGTGCTGAAAATCACACACCCCATGCGCCGACAAGTCCGCATAGGGCTTCGAATGCCTGTAAAATGGTACTTATCCATCTAATGACCGATTATAGTTTCATACATAGAGATTATCTTATCAATTATAACGTCATAGATTACTTTGTTATCTCTGCAGTTCTCATCCAATCCGATACGTTTACATACAGAGATAAACTTTTCTTCTCGACTCTCAGCAGAGGTTAAATGAGCATACACGATTCGCAAATCGTATAAAACAAACAGCGGAAGCAAGCGTTGATCTACCGTTTCTTCCGATAGTTGTAGGAATTGCATTAACCAACAACGAAGAAGCTTCATACCCCTTAACTCTGCTAGATCCTTTTTTTCAGACTCGTGTTTTGTATGATAATGGCTTTGATTTCCTTTACGTTCAGCGATTCTACAAGAACCTTATTGTTATCCTCATACGTATCACCAACCTCTTTGTCAGTGAACAGTATAGGCTTACTTATCCGTCTATTGATAATCTCCGCTTCCTCATCTAACATAAACAAATTCAAGCCATGTACCTGCGAAATCAGTTGAGATAATAATTTCGCAATGACTTAACCTGATTGATCTTTGAAGGTTCTACCCAAATGCACTCAAGTTGACCTTCATAAAATTCAGAACCAACATCATGGTCCAAAACTATCCATCTTTACATCAATAAAGTGCTAAACCATCTATATACACAGCCTTAGATTATATTATTCTAAAGACTCACTTCCGTAATGCTTCATGAGGAAACCATTAAAAGGCTCTCGAATTACCTATATTGCTATACTCAATACCTGAGATAAATACAGTATTCTCCAAGCAACCACCAAACTGATACCCATCGAAAAACGAAAAAGCAGACATCAAAATGCCTGCTGCTTTTGGGTAATTTATGCTGTTGTTAAGTCAGTTTTTGTATTGTTTGGCCCCAATTTGGCCCCAAGATCAAGTCATTCTTGGTTAATATCATTTAGATGAGTTTGGAGAACCCTTGATATTCCTGACTTTTTTGGCGGCCCCGAGAGGACTCGAACCTCCGACTCACAGTTTAGGAAACTGCAGCTCTATCCTGCTGAGCTACGGGGCCATCATTCACTTTCTAAATTATCATATTCAAATACAGAGTTCAAGTTCCCTTAATATGGATCCATCGTTTTACCTTTGTTCAGGAATACCTAGCAACTCTGTAACCGTGACAAACTGATATCCCTCATTTTTAAGTTCTGGAATCAATTCATCTAGTCCTTTAACGGTTCCCGATAAGTCCTGTCTCCAGTCTCCTGCACTATGTAAGAGGATAATGGCCCCGGGGTGCAAGGTTTTACGAATATTATTCTTTATTTGCTCTGCAGATAGTTGGTTCCAATCAAGTGAATCTACAGACCATCCAATGATCGAATAATTCAGATTCCCTAATACTTCTACCAAATCTTCACGAAGAAAGCCATAAGGCGCTCTAAACAACCTTGGGCGAAAACCATATACGGTTTGAAAAGCTCGGTCTGTTTCTTCCAATTCCCATATCATGCGTTCAGCGGGCTCTTTTGATAGGTTGGGATGCCAATAGGTATGGTTACCGACAACGTGTCCTTCTTCCTTGATTCTTCTTGCTATATCTTGATTTCCCATGACACGAGATCCCATGAGAAAAAACGTGCCTTTCACCTGATGCTTCTTAAGGACATCCAACACTTCCGGTGTATAGCGACGATCGGGTCCATCGTCAAACGTTAATGCTATCTTCTTCTCTTGAAGGGAACCATGTAACACGACAATAGAAGGATATTTCTCTTGCAATACGATATTGGATACGGCTGTTGTTCTGGCACTGCGAACTTGGCTTTCCGAGCCATCCTCTAAGTAGGCTGCTGACTCTTGATGATATTTCACGGGCTCTTTAACTTCTTCTGTAGCTGAGTAGCCACAAGCGGCAAAAAGAGGGGCAAACAACAAATATAACCATGCAAACTTAAGATGGTATGACTTCAACCCCATAAGTACCAAACCTCCAAACTTCCATACCTCAATAAGCTATTGATCATTCTACCCCTTAGTCCCTTTATTTATGAGAACCAACAATTCAGAATAGGAATATGATACAGGATAACTACCTAGAGAAAAGGGTGAATCTATGTGTCCCCAATCCAAAATCATTAAGAAGTGTGAACAAGTGCCTGTTGGTTTTCCTCCGCAAGAACAAGCCCGCCATCCAGGGATTGAATCCATTATGGTTCCAAGACCCATCTCCGAGAATCCTTATTATCGCCCCAACTATAAGCTCTGGGGGAAAGTAGCTGTCATAACTGGTGGGGATAGCGGCATTGGTCGCGCAGTGGCCATAGCTTTTGCAAAAGAAGGAGCAGATAGCGTCATTGTTTACTACAACGAACACGGTGATGCCAATGAGACGAAGCAACGCATTGAGCAGCTTGGCCGAAGATGCTTGCTTCTTTCTGGCGATATCCAAGAGGAGTCCTTTAACCAGCATGTTATAAACCAAACCCTTCAACACTTTGGTAAAATCGATATTCTTATTAATAATGCAGCCGTTCAATACGTACAGAAGAGCTTGCTCGATATTTCTGCAGAACAGCTCTTAAAAACATTTAAAACGAATATAATCTCCTATTTTTATCTAACCAAAGCCGCCCTTCCCCATCTTAAACCTGGGAGTACGATCATTAACACTACCTCCGTTACAGCTTATGAAGGTCATAAAGAGCTTCTGGACTATTCCTCAACCAAAGGCGCTGTCGTAACTTTTACCCGTTCTCTCTCGCAGTCATTAGTTTCCCAAGGTATTCGAGTAAACGGCATCGCTCCTGGCCCCATATGGACCCCGCTAATTCCTTCTAGTTTTTCTGCTGAAGATGTCCAAGAGTTTGGAAGAGACACACCTATGAAAAGGGCAGGTCAACCCTATGAATTAGCGCCGGCTTATGTTTACTTAGCCTCTGATGATTCGAGTTATGTAACAGGGCAAATCCTTCATATTAATGGGGGTACGATGGTAAGCTCCTAACAAGACTTGGCCTCCTTACATCCCCATGATAAGGAAGCCTTTTTTTATTCCCAATTACATCAGTATATCGTGTGACAAATTTATCCATAATGTTATAGTGAGTAACCACTCTTTTAAAAAAGGAGAGATACCATGGATCAAAATAATAAAGAGAGCTTTAAAGAAGCACAAGACAAGGTTGAGGATATGTCAGCCGATCTTGTCACCGTGGATACATTGCTCGCTGTTTTAGGAGTCGGGGCTGTGGTTATTGCTATCTGGTATGGAGTATGGTCTGTGTATACTTCCAGACTGTAAATTACGGTGATTAAAAAAGAAGGAGAAGAAAGATGCACATACATAAGTATGAAAAACTTTGGCTAATCTTGGGAACTGGCACCCTGATTGTTTTCTTAGCTACGGTGGGGGTTAGTGCGTATGTTCAGGGAAACCATCCTCCCAGCAGCTTAGAAACCATTCACCCGGATATGATTGATGTGACTCCTCCCTTCGATAACCCGGGAGTTGTACAAATTGGTGAAAATGAGTATGAGGTTAACATGGTTTCTTTGGCCTATGCTTATATTCCTTATGAAATCTCTGTACCTAAAGGCGCTACGGTTCACTTCAATGTGGTTACGAAGGACGTTTTGCACGGATTTGAGATTGCTGGAACGAGCGCTAATTTCATGGTTGTGCCAGGCCATATCAGCAAGCATACTGCCGTTTTTAATCAACCGGGAGAGTACTTAATTCTGTGTAACGAGTATTGTGGACTCGGACATCATGTCATGAATGCAAAATTGGAGGTGACCGAATAATGAATGACGCTGTTCGAGTTGACCCGCGTGATGCTCGTCTTTGTATGGCGAACCTCTATGTCGCCTTTATTGCTCTGGCATTGGGGGGAATTGCCGGATTATTACAGGTTCTGATTCGTTCCGGTAGCTTTATTTTGCCAACTTGGCTAAATTATTATCAAGTTTTAACACTCCATGGCGTGCTCTTAGCTTTAATTCTCACGACCTTCTTTATTATTGCTCTGTTCTTTGGCGCAATGAGTAGAACAATGGGGCCCTTTAGCAATGGAACTCGTCTCTGGGGATGGGTCGCTTTCTGGATGATGACAGCCGGAACTGCTATGGCTGGAACCTTAATGCTCTTGAATAAAGCCAGTGTACTCTATACTTTTTATGCTCCCCTACAAGCGCATACAGGCTTTTATATCGGACTAGCCCTTGTCATTGTCGGCAGTTGGATTGCTGGATATTGTATGTTTTATCATTATGCGAAGTGGAAAAAAGAAAATAAGGCTAAATTCGGTCCTTTGCTTGGTTTTATGGCCGTGATCACCATGCTCATGTGGCAAGTTGCTACTCTTGGTGTGGCTACAGCGGTTATTTTTTACTTTATTCCCTGGTCACTTGGTTTAGTTGAGCGGATTGACGTCTTAATTACCCGTACACTGTTTTGGTTTTTTGGACATCCTTTAGTTTACTTTTGGCTTCTTCCTGCCTACGCGGTATGGTATGTCATCGTCCCCAAAATCATCGGAGGGAAAGTATTCTCAGACTCTTTAGCTCGGTTATCCTTTATCTTATTTTTGCTTTTCTCCATCCCAGTTGGATTCCACCATCAGTTGATGGAGCCAGGTATTAGCCATAATTGGAAGTACCTTCAGGTCATTCTCACCTTTGCGGTTGTCGTCCCTTCTCTTATGACGGCCTTTACGATGTTCGCTACATTTGAAATGTACGGTCGCACCCAAGGAGCTACAGGAGTGTTCGGATGGTTTAAAAAATTACCTTGGAGAGACGCTCGCTTCTTGGCACCTTTCCTTGGCATGTTGATGTTCATTCCGGGAGGGGCTGGGGGAATTGTCAATGCGAGTCACCAGCTTAATCAAGCCATTCATAATACGATCTGGGTTCCAGGACATTTCCATCTAACCATTGCAACAACGGTTATTTTAACCTTTTTTGGGGTAACCTTCTGGTTGGTTCCTCATCTAACAGGCCGAGTGTTCACTCGCAATATGAATCAAATGGGTCTGATTATGACCGTGACTTGGGTTGTGGGGATGTTTTTCATGTCAGGCGCCATGCATTTAGCCGGTTTGTTGGGTGCACCCAGGAGATCATCCTTCTCTACTTATGGAGATGCCCCTCAAGCCTTTGAATGGATTCCTTATCAGATTGCTCAGGCGGTCGGAGGAGTTTTGCTGTTCATTGCGATCATACTGATGTTGATTATCTTCATTAACCTTGCCTTCCTGTCCCCGAAGGGCGAGACTGAGTTTCCTGTTGGTGAAGTGGCAGATAAGACGGAGCGAACACCTGTTGTATTTGAGAATTGGTATCTCTGGTTAGGCGTCCTAGCCTTTCTCATTTTTGTTGCTTATACCTACCCCGTCATGCATATGATTCATAATGCTCCGATTGGGGCCAAGGGATATATCTTGTGGTAAACAGGGAAGAAGAGTTGCCTTTTTGTAAGGCAACTCTCTATTTTTTACTAATAGAACTATCATACAACCTTCACCTTCACCTCAGCGATCGCATTGTAACCATAACCCTTTCGATTCCAGAATGGCTTCTCAGGTTGAACCCGTCCGTTGTAGTCCTTGGCTCTGGATTTAATTCTATACTCCCCTTTCTCCTTGACTTCCCACAGATACGACCACTGTGTCCAAGCATAGGGCTGTGCTGTACTGTTTACAAGGGTAGCCTTCTCCCAGCTTTCTCCTCCAGTCACACTTACTTCAACCTCTTTAATACGTCCTAACCCAGTCCATGCTAATCCTTCAAGTTGATGAATACCTTGATCTAGAATTTGAAATGGAAGCGGCTGTTGAATAATGGAATTAACGTTCGTCACGGTGACTGGTGTTTTTCCCTTATCGAGATCTGGGTAAGGATAATACTGATAGTCAATAGTTTGAAACGGCCCTTGATATTCATGATCAATTACCTTAATTCGCTTAAGCCATTTTACGGAAGCCATAGCATACCACTGAGGAACAATTAACCGGTAGGGATATCCATGCTTAAAAGGTATTGGTTTTCCATTGAACTCATAGGCTATGATCGTATCCGGATGTAAGGCTTTGGTTAGAGGAAGGCTTCTTCCATAATAAAAAACACCCTCCAGATCCTCACGTTTGCCGAAATCCTGTCCTTCGAAAACGACTTCCTTCGCTGTGGAATGAAGACCTGTAAGGGTTATAAGGTAGGCTAAGGGAACTCCTCTCCAAGTTCCCTGACTGACGGCTCCATTTTCCCATTGTTCTCCGTACACTCTAGGATCAAATTTAGACCGTTGATTGCCAGCACACTCTAAAGCTACTGTTAGGGTCTTTGAAGGCATACTTGCTAAATCCTGATAAGAAAACATTCTCGGTTGCTGAACATGACCTAATATAGGAAGAAAAAGATGATCCTCTGGTAATCGGGGATATTGAAAATGATTGCGTCTATAAAACAGTGGTTCTTCCGTTTGCCAACCCCTGATAAAGGAAATGGGAGTTTCTTGATTTTCCGGAATTAAGCTTCGCGTCGTTAGATATGGTCTCATCGTTCCCTCCCCCAAGTACATCATTTATCTTAAATATATTGGGAGAAGGGTCTTATGATGATACCTTGCGAGTAACAACCAATCTCTATGCTTTCGTAATCCGCTCTTTCCCTCCCATATAAGGACGAAGCACTTCAGGGATGATTACACTTCCATCTTCTTGCTGGTAGTTCTCCAAGATGGCAGCTACGGTTCTACCCACGGCTAGACCAGATCCATTGAGTGTATGCACGAATTCTGGCTTTCCTTTTGCTTCACGACGGAATCGGATGTTTGCACGACGAGCTTGGAAGTCTTCGCAGTTACTGCAAGAAGAGATTTCACGATAGGTCTCATAGCTCGGAAGCCATACTTCAAGATCGTAAGTCTTCGCGGCAGAGAAGCCCATATCCCCCGTGCACAAGCTCAACACACGGTAAGGAAGACCCAGTAATTGTAATACCTTTTCGGCGTTAGCTGTCATTTTCTCTAATTCATCATAAGATTCTTCCGGTCTTGCAAATTTAATTAATTCTACCTTGTTAAACTGGTGCTGACGAATCAACCCTCGTGTATCTCTTCCTGCAGATCCAGCTTCCGAGCGGAAACAAGCACTATAGGCTGTATAGTAAATGGGTAGTTGATCATTCGTTAAAATTTCTTCACGATGGTAGTTCGTTACTGGTACTTCCGCGGTTGGAATTAAGAAATATTCTGTTCCTTGGACTTTAAAGGCGTCATCTTCAAATTTCGGAAGTTGTCCTGTACCCGTCATGCTGGCCCGGTTCACCATCTGTGGCGGCATCATTTCCACATAACCATGCTGATCCACATGAAGATCTAGCATAAATTGAATTAAGGCGCGTTCTAATCTTGCCCCTAATCCTCTATAGAAGACGAAACGACTTCCGGTTACTTTCGCCGCAGCTTCGAAATCAAGGATGCCTAAGTCTGCCGCAAGATCCCAATGAGCCTTGGGAGTAAAGGAGAATGTGTTAGGTTCTCCCCATTGGCGAACCGGAACATTATCTTCCTCAGACGCACCGACAGGGACACTTTCGTGAGGGAGATTAGGTAGAGTCAACAATAATTGATCTAACTCCTCCTCTACACCGCGAATCTCTTCATCCAATTCCTTGATTTTGTCGCCAACACCCTTCATTTCGGCAATCAAATCATCAGCATTTTCTTTATTCCGTTTCTTTACCGCGATTTCTTCAGATACGGTATTTCTCTTATTCTTTAAGGTTTCGCTCTCAACTAATAACGATCTTCTCTTCTCATCCAATTCCGTAAATTGATCTAGTCCTGCAAATTCTCCACCACGATTCCCAAGCGCTTGTTTTACCCCTTCTAGATCGTTTCGAAGGCGTCTAATATCTAACATAAGTCATCCTCCTTTAAATAAATGAAAACAAAAAAATCCCGTCCCTAGAAATTAGGGACGAGATTTCACCCGCGTTGCCACCCTAGTTGACTATTGTTGAATAGCCCACTCTTTACATTACAACCGCTCAGGGATGGATTCATCATAAGACGAGTTCGGTTTGCACCCACCACCGACTCTCTAGACTCCGTCTGATATGACTACTATTCCCATCATTGCTTAAGTATGAAGCTTATGGAAAATAATGTACTATATTTTTACAGTTAATGCAAATCCATTATACAGAAGCAGGCTCAGATTGGTACTTCTCAACCAATTCCAAGAAGTAACCATGGATTCGCTCATCATCAGTTAATTCTGGATGGAACGAAGCGACCATAAGATGACCCTGTTGGGCTGCTACCACTTGGTCGTTGTGAACGGAAAGGACTTCTACGTCTTGACCTACTTCTAGGATTAAAGGAGCACGAATGAAAACCGCACGGAAGTCATCCGCAATCCCTTTTACCGGTAGATCGATCTCAAAGCTTTCACGTTGGCGTCCGAAGGCGTTTCGCTGTACGGTAATATCCATGAAACCTAAGTGATTCCAGTCCTGACCAGCAATCTGCCCGGCAAGGATAATCATCCCTGCACAAGTTCCGAATAGTGGTTTCTTCTGCTCATGAAACTCCTTCAAGGCGATATCAAATCCGTACTGCTTCATTAGCTTCCCGATGGTTGTACTCTCACCGCCAGGAATAATGATGCCGTCGATCTCATCAAGCTGAGATACCTTCTTAACCGCTACAGCTTCCGCTCCTGCTTTCTCAAGCAGGCGCATATGTTCTGCTACAGCTCCTTGAAGAGCTAATACTCCTACTTTTCTCATGATTACCAACCGCGCTCAGCCATACGCTCGTTTTTCAACAAAGTAGAGATCTCAATCCCTTTCATCGCTGTTCCAAGGTTCTTGGAAAGCTGACCGATTAAAGCGTAATCTTGGAAGTGAGTAGTTGCTTCCACGATAGCCTTCGCGAAACGCTCAGGATTGTCGGACTTGAAGATACCAGAACCTACGAATACTCCGTCAGAACCTAAGTGCATCATCAAAGCAGCATCTGCTGGTGTAGCTACTCCGCCTGCTGCAAAGTTAACCACTGGAAGCTTTCCGTTCTTGTGGATATACTCTAATAATTCATAAGGAGCACCTAAGTTTTTCGCTTCAGCCATTAATTCATCATAAGACATGCTTTGTACTTTACGAATCTGGCTTTGCATTGTACGTTGGTGACGAACAGCTTCTACGATGTTCCCTGTTCCTGGTTCACCCTTCGTACGGATCATGGATGCACCTTCTCCGATACGGCGAAGAGCTTCCCCAAGATCACGTGCACCACATACGAAAGGAACGGTGAAATCCTTCTTGTTTAAGTGGAATACTTCGTCAGCTGGAGTTAATACTTCACTCTCATCGATATAGTCTACTCCTAAAGCTTCTAATACCTTTGCCTCAACAAAGTGTCCAATACGGGCTTTCGCCATAACTGGAATAGACACAGCTGCCATAACTTCTTCTACAATGGTTGGATCAGCCATACGAGCTACTCCGCCAGCTGCACGAATATCAGCTGGTACTCTTTCTAGTGCCATAACCGCTACAGCACCTGCTGCTTCAGCGATCTTTGCTTGTTCAGCGTTGATAACGTCCATGATGACGCCGCCCTTTTGCATTTCAGCCATTCCGCGTTTGACTAAAGAAGTACCTGTTTCGATCATAATTAATTTATCCCCCTACTTATATCCGTTAGAAATATTTATAAAATTATTCTTATTGTACATAAAGCCTGACAAAATGACAACATTCCCCATGGAAATGCTAGAACATCCCGGTAATACTGTCGAAAATCCCTACAACAAAGCTCTTAATCGCGCGGAAGAACAGGCGAACCATTCCACCTTTTTCCACTTCTTCTTTTGCAACTAGTTGAACCATGACCTGTTCTTGATCAGTTGGACGAAGATATTCTTGTAAATCCTCTCCAGAATATTCAACACCTATTTTTCCTATAGATTGTCCCTTTTTCACTGGAGCTATTACTTCTTGGGTAGTGACAACCGGTTTGTAATTTGCTTCATCATCAATGCGAACCGGTACAACGAGATTTCGTTCAGGGATAGCCCTGGCTTCTAGCTCTTTCCCTTTTCTCACTTCTACGGTTTCGAAGCCTTCAATCTCTTTTCCTTGGGTTGCAATAGTTTGCATCTTATAATTATTAAAACCATGAGTCATGAGCTTCTTCGTTTCAGCGAATCGCTTCGCTTCCGTTTCAGCTCCCATTACCACGGTAATAATCCTCATACCATTACGTTCAGCGGTTCCTGTGAAGCAATATTTAGCCGCATCAGTATGTCCGGTCTTTAGACCATCTACTCCTTCAAAACCGTATACCAGACTCGGCAACATAAAGTTCCAGTTGTCCATACGAACCTTCTGTGGAGAATCTTCACCTCTGAAGAACTTTCTTGGGATTGAAGAGATCTCAAGGGCTTCAGGATGGTTCATTATAATTTCCCGAGCAAGAATGGCTGAATCCTTCGCCGTCATCAGATTGTCGCCTTCTGCATTAGGTATGAATTGCTTTAATCCACTCGCAGGATAACCTGTACTCGTGACAAAATAAGAGTTATCCATGCCAATCTCAGCGGCTTTCTGGTTCATCAACTTTGCGAAGTTCTCTTCCGTTCCGGATATATGCTCTGCTAGCATAACCGTAGCATCATTGGCAGAATAGATAGCCATCGCTTCGTATAGTTCTTTAACAGTTCGAACTTCTCCTAAACCAAGATAAACACGAGATCCCCCATATCTCCCCATCCAATGTCCATATTCCGATGTTTTCACTTTATCGTCCCAGGAGATCTTACCGCTTTTCACAGCTTCTAGCGTGAGGAGCTCTGTCATCATCTTCGTCATACTTGCTGGAGGAAGAGCCTCATTCTCGTTCATCTTGTAGAGAATACGACCTGTTGTAGGTTCCACCATGATGGCTGATTTCACTTCTAGATTAATTCCTGCCGGAGCTGCCTCCGCTTGATTCCCTGAAGGCAAAGCCAACATGAATACTAAGGCTAACGTCAGTAAAGATGCAATTCGTTTCTTGATGTTATATTTCAACCTTTTCTCCCCTCCTCATGTAATACAAGCCAATATTCATTGTACCACAAGAGAACTCAAGATTTTAAGAGCTAAATAAGAGCCGAGGAATTCTCCTCGGCCAATGGCTCTTTAACGTTTATTACATAGAGTAATTCGGTGCTTCTTTAGTGATATGAACATCGTGTGGGTGACTTTCCACCAAACCTGCGCCTGTAATACGTACGAACTTTCCATTCTCTTGCAGCTCATATAAACTTTTTGTTCCACAATAACCCATACCCGCTCGAAGACCCCCTACAAGCTGGAAGACAATATCGGATACAGGTCCTTTGTAAGCTACTCGTCCTTCAATTCCTTCAGGTACAAGCTTCTTTTCATTTTCCTGGAAATAACGATCCTTACTTCCTTCCTTCATCGCACCTAAAGAGCCCATTCCACGATACACTTTAAATCGACGACCTTGATAGATCTCGGACTCTCCTGGACTTTCTTCACAACCAGCAAATAGGCTTCCAAGCATAACAGCACTTGCTCCGGAGCCAATCGCTTTCGTAATATCCCCAGAATACTTAATTCCACCATCTGCAATAATAGGAATCCCATATTTTCTGGCAACCGTAGCACAGTCAAACACAGCCGTTACTTGTGGAACACCAATTCCAGCTACAACCCGTGTTGTACAGATGGAGCCTGGCCCGATACCCACCTTAATAACAGAAGCTCCTGCTTCAATTAAATCTTGTGTTGCCTCACCCGTAGCCACATTACCTGCAATAATCGTGAGGTCTGGGTACTTTGCTCTTAATTCGCGAACACTGTCCAATACCCCTTTAGAATGTCCGTGAGCTGTATCCACAACTAAGCAATCCGCTCCCGCAGCAATTAACGCTGCAGACCGTTCGAATAAATCCTTAGACACCCCTACAGCTGCTCCTACAAGCAGACGTCCTTGCTTATCCTTGGCTGCATGAGGAAATTGGATAGCCTTCTCGATATCTTTGATCGTAATGAGACCCTTAAGCACATTATTTTCGTCAACGAGAGGCAACTTCTCAATTTTATGTTTTTGCAGAGTGCTTTCCGCTTCTTTGAGCGTCGTACCTACAGGTGCCGTTACTAAGTTTTCTTTCGTCATCACTTCAGAGATCGCAATAGAATAGTCATGGACAAATCGTAGGTCGCGATTCGTCAGTATCCCCACTAAATGGTTTGCCTCGTCCACAATTGGAACGCCAGAGATTCGATACTTGGCCATAATTTCTTCCGCACGATAAACTTGTTCTTCTGGTCTTAGGGAAAAAGGATTAGAAATGACTCCACTTTCAGAACGTTTTACACGATCTACTTCTTCAGCTTGTTGTTCTATACTCATATTTTTGTGGATGATTCCCATTCCACCTTGCCTAGCCATAGCAACAGCCATTGCCGACTCCGTTACCGTATCCATTCCGGCACTAATAATGGGCACATTCAATCGGACATTCTCACTCAATTGAATCGCTACATCTACATCACGAGGCAAGATTTCTGATTTGGCAGGTACCAACAACACATCGTCAAAGGTTAATCCTTCTTTAGCAAATTTGTTTTCCCACACTTGTTTTCCCTTCCCTTCGTCCATTTATTTTTCATAGGCTCAAGCTGATATAAAAAGATATTAGACGTAGTTTAACAAAACCCATAATTTACTGTCAAGAATCCCCTTATATTGTTCGTATTCTGAAGCAAACTATTAGGAAACAGATAAAATATTGTCACACCTTATCAACCATTACCGAATATTAGAGAAGATTGGTGATGCTTGTGGACTGTATTCATCGCATAGCATGCGAAAATCCTAACGAAAAAATGTTAAGTATGTTCGTGTATTTTGAAAGTGAGCCTCATGTGAAAAGCTTCCTAGAAAAAGCTTACCGGACTCAACATGGAGATCATGCTTCACGTTTTGCTTTCCAAAATACGCATAAGTTTATTTATTACATTAAGCAAGGCAGAGAATATTACACTGCCGCTTTCAATAGCAATATCCTTGTTAAACCCTTGCTCATCTACTACGGAATGGTTAGCTTGTTAAAAGCGGTCATTCTAACCTCCGATCCCGGATATCCAGCGCATACTCGTGTTCTTCAGCATGGGATTACCAGTCGAAAGCTTAAAAAGCTTGAATATAGTTTCTCTGAGGACGAGGTCAAAGTTCAGAAAGAAGGGCTGTTTCCAATGGTGGCCCAACACTTGCAATCGGGCCATATTGTAGGAGAGAAGTTTAAACTGAAAGATCTCCTCTCCATGATTCCTGAATTACGGGAGAGCTATGAGAAGACCTATGAGGAAGTTTCCTTGATTCCTCTACATATCTCCAAACATATTGACTTTTCTTCTCCTGTAACGATGTTTTACCTTCCTGAACATATTTTGGATAAATACCACTTATCTTATGAAAGCTTTATCCATTTTCTCAATCGGCGTAATCAAGGAAAGGCGATTTTTGCTCCCCACTCCCTCCGAGCGCCTAAGGGAATCATTCGTATCAGTTGGGAACATCCGTTAAACATCCATGTATCTGAATCGCCGTCTGGATTTGAGAATGACTTATTTATTCAAGATTATAAAGGGAATCATTACTTTCTCTTGAAGGACAATCCTGCTCTATTTTTTCCAGAGCTCATGTCTCATTACATGCTGATGTATATTCTAGGAATGCTTTGTCGATATGAAACCGAACTATGGGGAGAAATCATATTCTCCTTTACATCTGGGGAGATGTTTATTATTAATGAATTCTTGAATATTAGTTTAAGAAAATTCCCCAACATGATCCTCAACTTATTGTTTAATGAACGGTTTATTTTTGAAACCATGTAAGATAGAAAAAGAGTATCCCAACGATAAGGATACTCTTCTTTCCTAATTTTAGTGGCCAAGATACGCCTCTTTCACTTTACTGTCATTCAAGAGGTCGGTTGAAGTACCTGAAGTTACAATTTTCCCCGTTTCTAGTACATAACCTTTATGAGCCACCTTCAATGCTTGACGTACATTCTGTTCTACGAGCAAGACTGTTGTTCCGGAGTCATTAATTTCTCTAACAATCTTAAAGATATCCGCCACGATTAATGGCGCTAAACCCATGGAAGGTTCATCTAGTAATAGTAACTTCGGGCGAGACATCAAAGCACGGGCAATCGCGAGCATTTGTTGCTGTCCACCTGATAAGGTTCCACCTAATTGAGTCTTCCTCTCTCTTAGGATCGGGAATCTATCCATTACCTTTTCAAGGTCACCCTTTATTTCTGCATCATTTCGCTGAAAGGCGCCCATCTCCAGATTCTCTAAAACCGTCATCTTAGCAAGGATGGCCCGGCCTTCTGGAACAAGGGCGATTCCCTTGCTTACCAACTGGTCAGGACGCAAACCTGTAATGTCTTCTCCAAGGAACTCAATCTTTCCTTTTTTGGGTTTGATTAGCCCAGCTACCGTTTTCATTGTCGTGGTTTTTCCTGCTCCGTTTGCTCCGATGATGGTTACTACCTCACCTGCAGAAACTTCGATATCAATCCCTTTTAGAGCTTGTATGTTGCCGTAGTAGGTCTCCACTCCTGTTAGTTTTAGCATACTTCTTCATCCTCTTCTTTTCCGAGATAGGCCTCAATAACTTCTGGATTATTTTGAACCTCCTCAGGCTTTCCTTCTGCAATCTTTTTCCCAAAGTTAATTACTGTTAATCGATCACAGATGTTCATCACGAGTTTCATATCATGCTCAATTAAAACGACGGTAATATCCATGGATTGAATTCGTTTAATCAAGTGAAATAAATCATCCGTTTCACTTTCGTTCATTCCAGCAGCAGGTTCGTCCAGCAATATTAACTTCGGATCCGTAGCAAGTGCACGGGCAATCTCTAAGCGACGCTGTTGACCATAGGCCAGATTTTCCGCAATCGTTTCTTCGTACCCTTTAAGTCCAACTACCTCAAGAAGGCGGAATGCTTTTTCTTTCGTTGCTTTTTCTTCTTGTCGTTGTGACTTGGTCTTCAAGACACTTCCCCAAACTCCGGACTTCGTTCGACAATGCGCCCCTACCATCACATTGTCTAAGGCAGACAAATGGCTAAATAACTTGATATTCTGAAAGGTACGAGTAATGCCTAATTCAGCAATCTGATGAGCTTTCCAACTGCTAATCGGCTTTCCCTCGAATGTGATTGTTCCCTGAGTGGGCGGGAAAATCGCCGTAATGACGTTAAACAAAGTGGTCTTCCCTGCCCCATTCGGACCAATGAGCCCGAATATTTCTCCTTTCTTTACTTCGAAGCTAATATCGGAAAGAGCAGCTAGACCGCCAAACATTTTACTCACGTTCTCAAGCTTTAAGCTCATGAAGACACCTCCTTCGATTGGCCGTCTGTTTTCTGATTAGGCTTTCTCCATGAAGTAAGAGCTCTTAGCAAATTCGCATCCAAGAAACCTTGAGGTCTAAAGATCATCATTAATACTAGAATCGTTCCGAAGATCATCATGCGATAATCACTAGCAAAACGCAATGCCTCAGGAAGAAGGGTTAAAAGAGTTGCTCCTAATAGAGGCCCCCAGATGACTTCACTTCCTCCTAATACAGCAAAGATAAGAATATCTACAGCCTTATGATAGTCAAAGTCTACCGGACTGATAAAGAACGTCACATGCGCAAATATAGCACCTGCCATCCCCGCTAGTACTGCTCCCTGAGCAAACGCAAGAACCTTATAGTACGTGATATTAATTCCCATAGCTTGTGCAGCACTTTCATCCGCTCGAATGGCCTCGAAGGCTCTTCCCACACGAGATTGCCCTTGGCGATAGATAAATAAGAATACTAACACTAATAAAAGCAATAAGACCAAGATGGTCAATAGGGAGGAGAGTTGAGGAGAAGTCAACCCTAATGTTTTGGCTTGAATCCCCATCTCCTTGAGCATTTTGCTCAAGTTCTGACCCAATTGAGGAATTCCACTCAAGCCCAGCGCTCCATTTGTAATCTCTAAGTTGTTAAAAATAACGCGAACCATCTCACCAAAACCTAGGGTACAAATCGCTAAATAGACACCGCTCAGACGCAGAGCCGGAATTCCAATCAGCACGCCGATAAATCCAGCCATTAAGCCACCTGTGACGATACCAATGGGCATAGGAAAGCCCAGTTTCATCGTCAATAAGGCTGACGTATACGCACCGATACTCATAAAACCTGCGGCCCCTAAAGATAACTGCCCTGTAGAAAGGGGAAGATACATACTTAAGGCCAACATACAGTTAATTAAAATAAAGATAAAGATCTGTAAATAATATGGGTTGAATAACATATCAAACATACATCTCACCGCCTAACTGGTTGCCCAGAGCCAAAGAGTCCCTGTGGACGAAGCAATAATATAAGAATAATCATTCCAAATGCCACGGCATCACGGTAAGCGGAGTCTCCGTAAGCAACTGCAAATACCTCAGTTACCCCAAGAATCAAACCACCAGCCATAGCGCCTGGTACGTTGCCCATTCCCCCAAGAATAATGATAGCTAGTCCTTTAAGACCCATCGATATTCCCATAGTAGGAGCTACTGCGTTAAATCCCATACCTACGAGTACGCCAGCTAGACCACCGAGCGCAGAAGCCAACATGACGGTCATGATCACGATTTTTTTCGTATTCACCCCTAGTAAGCTGGCAGTTTCCATGTTCTCTGCAGCCGCTCTTAGCGCCTTACCATACTTCGTTTTACCTAACCAAATCTGTAACATTACCATAACAGCTACTGCAATAGCAAAAATAATGATTTGCACTAAGGAAATACGAGTGGTTCCAACTTCGAAGATAATGTTGTTGAAGGGAATAGGGAAGGGTTGTGTTTCAGCTCCAAACAGCTTATGAGCTAGATTCTCCAAGATAATCGATACTCCAATGGTACTGATTAAGGAGGCTAGATGAGATACCCCTTTTTTCCCTCGCAAAGGTCTAAGCGCGAACCATTCTAATAAAAGACCTAGAACAACGGTTACAGCAACGGCTGCAATAATCGCTGTCAAAATCGAGCCTTGATAATAAACGACGGTCATAAGACCGACAAAAGCCCCAAACATAAAGATAGCTCCGTGGGCCATATTAATGATCTCTAACACCCCGAAAATTAACGTATACCCTAGTGCAACTAGGGCATACGTACTTCCGAGGGTCAAACCATTGATGAGCTGTTGCGTTAACATATGAATGTCCCCTTCTTCATCTCAACATTTTTCCCTCTAATTTTTACTGTTTACTGTACAAGTACAAACTCTCCGCCTTCAATATGAAGAACCTTCACTTCCATTACTGGATCACGATTTTCGTTAAATGCAAACTTTCCTGTAACTCCTTCAAAGTCCTTCAATTCCATTAGGGCATCCTTCAGAGCGTCACGATCGTCTGCTACACCAGCATTTAGTACCGAGTTAGCCATAATGTAAAGAGCATCATACGCTTGTGCTGCGAATTGGTCAGGACCTTTTCCATACTTTTCAGTATATTTCTTCACGAACGCATCTACCTTCTCAGAACCACTTGGATACCAAGGAGTTGCTACATAGCTATGATCTGCTGCTGCTCCCGCTTGCTTAACAAGCTGCGGTGAGTTAAACCCATTTCCTCCGACGAAAGGTACATCAAGTCCCATTTCTCTTGCTTTCGCCAATACAAGTCCTGCTTCCTTATATAGAGCAGAAACAAGAACAGCATCTGGCTTCTTAGAAGCAACGGCTGTTAATTGAGCACTGTAATCGGTATCCCCATCCGCAAACGTTTGGGTATCTACTACTTCAAGACCCATATCTTTTACGGCTTGTTCCATAGTTTTATATCCAGAAACGGCAAAGTCATTGTTACTTGCATACATAAGAGCGACTTTCTTCACGCCATGCTTCTCTACCGCTGTCTTAATCGCTTCAGGAATCGCAATAGATTCTGGAAGGGCATTACGGAACACATACTCTCCAATATCCGTAATTCCTTCTGCTGTAGTAGAAGTACCCATGATTGGTACACCATTCTGATTCGCTACAGGTCCAGCAGCAAACATCTCACCACTTAAAGTTGGTCCAATGATTCCTACTACGTTATCATTATTAATCAGCTTATTAACCGCACTGATAGCTTGATCTTTCTTCCCTGCAGAGTCTTCAATCACTAACTCTACCTTCAGCTTCCCTGCATTAACTTCATTTAGTTCTTCTTGGGCCATCTTCAAACCGTTCGTAATAGCTTCTCCATAAGCCGAACCACTTCCCGTTAAGAAGGAAACGACGCCAATCTTAGCTAGTAATTCTCCTTGAGCTTGTCCAGCATCCTGTTTTGTTTCTCCATTTGTTGCAGGTGCAGTTGACTGTCCTCCACCGCCGCATCCTGCTAGCATACTAACCGCTAGGACAGATGATGCAAAGATAGAGAAAGCCTTTTTCTTAAAAAGCCTCATTTAATGATTCCCCCTGATCCCTCATTGTTTTGTTTTAATTTTTCTACAATTCTTTTCTTCAAAGAATTATATATGATTATCTGATAATTTACAAATCATATTTTATTACAATACTATAATTTCAAGAAAAAGGAAAAACCCTTGTTCTATAAGGGTTTTTGTATACTAAAATATTTTTTTAAATGAGAACTGCTTTAATATATATATTACGGTTTAAGGATAAATTAATAATTTTACCGTTTACCTCTACCATTGGTCGTGTCGGCTGGCTCGGATCCACGAAGACGATTTTCCCCACTGATCCGTCATGTAATTCTACATTCGTACCTAGTGAGAATTGCGTCATCCCGTCTACAAAGGTTCTAACGAACCCAGGATCTAACTTTCCAAAGCTATCACTGATTAACTGCTCCAATACGACATAAGGGGAAAACCCTGACTTATAGCTTTTGGAAGAACACATCGCGTGAAAGATGTCCGTTATGGCAACAATCTTGGCATACAAGTGAATCGATTGCGATTGAATGGCTAGAGGGTAACCTGAACCATCTTCCCTTTCTTGGTGTTGTAAAACTCCAAGAGTTACTCCCTCAAGAACCGCAGGGATTGCTTTAACAAGGTGATAGCCATACACGGGATATTTCCGCAGCTCTTTCATCTCTAGTATAGTTAGTTTCTCTGGTTTATAAAGAATGGAGGGATCAATTTTACTCTTCCCGATATCATGGAGGGCACCTGTTAAGGCAATAGACATGATCTCTGCCTCAGCTACACGGCTCCATCTTGCTATACATGAGCTTAAATAACTAACAGAAATACTATGGAAATACGTATAATCTTCTATGGGATAATTTTGCTTTAAGGTATTCATAATGTTCGACAGTTCTAAAGGGCCTCGAATAAGCTCTGCTAATTTCTCCTGAAGCTCTTTGATAGGGATAGGCTGCCCGTCTCTCACCGATAGAAACATCGTTTTAAACCACTGTACTGTTTCTCTGAATCGTTGCTCAAACGTGACTGGAGCGTTCATTTTGGCTTTAGGAACATCATCCTTAGGTAACGGTGGGCTCTTCTTCTCCATTTGGTCCACGGGCTCTAGAAGTGCCTTCTCCATCTCTTCTCTACTAGGCGACGCTGTTGTTGATTTTGATTCTGGTTTCACTTTAGGTTGCTGAGGTTGTTGCTCCTCTACTGTGACTTCTTCGACAAAGAACGCTTTTAGGATTTCAATTTCTCGTTCATATATTTTCCTTCCCTTTTCAAACAAAAGACCGCCAAGCGGAGTGACAACATCCGCACTAAGAGTGTATCCTGGTTTCAAATGGGCTACTAATACCTGCGGCATGACATCTCCCTTCCTCTCCGTCCATTTCCTTATCCTTACTGTACAATAGGAAAAGCAATCCTTCCACATAAAAAAAGAAAGGCCGATAGGATCGACCTTTCACCTTATTCACTATCTTCTACTTCAAAGATCTCTTCATCTTCTTCTTTTTCACCTGTTCTCTCTACCTTTGCAACAGAAGCTACTTCCTGTTCGTTCTCAATTCGGATGAGCTTTACACCTTGAGTGTTTCTACCCATGGTGGAGATCCCGCTGATATGCAAGCGAATAATGACGCCCGCCTCGGTTACGATCATGAGGTCATTTTCTTCACTTACTACCTTTAAGGCTACGATATCGCCATTGCGTTCCGTCACATTGAGTGTCTTGATCCCTTTACCACCACGAGATTGAATACGGTAATCCGCCTCAGGTGTTCGCTTGCCGTAACCCCTAGAAGTTACGATAAGCACATCAGCGCCTTCTTCAATGAGATCCATATCGATAACCTGATCATCATCGTCTAAGGAAATTCCTTTTACTCCGGTAGCCGAACGACCCATGGATCGAACATCCTTCTCGTTAAAACGGATAGACATTCCGTGCTTGGTTCCCATGATTAAGTCCTGGTCTCCATCTGTAAGAGCAACACCTACGAGTTCATCATCCTCTTTGATGTTAATCGCGAAGAGACCACCCTTACGAATGTTCTCGAAAGCTTTCAAGTAGGTTCGTTTCACGATTCCTTGCTGCGTAGCAAAGAATAGATAATGGTCTTCAGTGAAATCCTTAACAGGAATAACCGCCTTCACATATTCCCCTTGCTCAATTTGAATGAGGTTAATGATCGGAGTTCCTCGAGCTGTCCGACTAAATTCCGGTACTTCGTAGGCCTTGATTCGATACACCTTGCCTCGATTCGTAAAGATAAGGAGATAGTTATGAGAATGAGTTACATATAGATTCTGGACAAAGTCATTTTCCTTGGCTTCCGCTCCTTGAATCCCTCGGCCTCCTCTACGTTGACTCTTATACGTAGATAATGGCAAGCGCTTAATATAGCCATTGTGGGTAAGCGTAATGCAAACTTCATCCTCTGGAATCAAGTCTTCAATTTCAATCAGATCTTCTGACTCGGCAATCTCTGTGCGTCGTGGATCTGCGAATCTCTCTTTTACTTCAAGCAATTCTTCTCGGATAATGGCTAGGATCTTCTTTTCATCTGCGAGGATAGCCTTCAATTCCGCGATCTTCTTCACGAGTTCTTGGTATTCTTCTTCGATTTTATCCCGTTCAAGACCTGTTAGACGCTGCAAACGCATGTCAAGGATGGCTTGAGCCTGTTCATAGCTCAGAGCAAACCGATCCATTAATCCGGTTCGAGCTTCTTCTGTTGTGCGAGAACTTCGAATCAAAGTGATAATTTCATCGATATGGTCAAGTGCAATCCTTAGACCTTCTAAGATATGCGCTCTCGCCTCCGCTTTTCGAAGCTCGAACTCGGTACGGCGACGAATGACAGATCGTTGATGATTAAGATAATGAGTGAGCACTTCCTTCAGGTTTAATACCTTAGGCTGCCCATTCACTAATGCCAGCATGTTGACCCCGAAGGTAGTTTGTAATGCAGTCTGCTTATATAGATTGTTAAGCAAGACCTGGGGATTGATATCTCGTCTTAATTCCATGACAATGCTCATCCCATTACGGTCTGATTCATCACGGAGATCTGTAATCCCTTCAATTTTCTTGTCGCGAACTAATTCTGCAATTCTCTCAATGAGCTTGGCTTTGTTTACTTGGTAAGGGATTTCTTCCACGACAATGCGGAACTTTCCTTTTACTTCTTCAACATTCGCCTTGGCTCTTACGGTAATACTTCCACGTCCCGTTTCATAAGCACGATAAATGCCACTACGTCCCATGATCTGAGCTGCCGTTGGGAAGTCCGGACCCTTTATCACTTCCATTAAGTCCCGTATGGTAACTTCTTCATGATCAATCAGGAGAAGAACTCCATCAATGACTTCCCCTAAGTTATGTGGAGGAATGTTCGTTGCCATTCCGACGGCAATCCCTGCAGCTCCGTTTACCAATAAATTAGGAAACCGTGCAGGTAAAACAAGAGGCTCCTTCTCATTGCCGTCATAGTTTGGACCGTAGTCAATCGTGTCTTTGTTAATATCACGAAGCAATTCCGTTGCTATCTTAGATAACCTTGCCTCTGTATATCTCATCGCCGCTGCCGGATCACCGTCAACAGAACCGAAATTCCCATGGCCATCCACTAAAGTGTAGCGATAAGAGAAGTCTTGCGCCATCCGAACCATCGTCTCGTAAACAGCTGAATCTCCATGTGGGTGATATTTACCAATAACGTCCCCTACGATTCTCGCTGACTTTTTGTAAGGCTTATCCGGCGTCATTCCCATTTCATTCATGGCGAAGAGAATTCGGCGATGTACCGGCTTGAGCCCGTCACGGACATCTGGCAGAGCACGGCTTACGATGACGCTCATAGCATATCCCAAGAAGGATTCTCGCATTTCCTGAGCGATATTTCTATCTATTACGTTGGAACGTTGCTCTTCAGCCATTCCGCTTTACCTCCGTATCGTATCATCCTAAATGTCCAAATTCACTGCGTACTGCGCGTTCTCTTGGATAAAGTCGCGTCTCGGCTCCACTCGATCCCCCATCAAGGTATCAAAGATTTCATCCGCTTCCATCGCATCCTCAAGACTTACTCTTAGCAGGGTACGTGTTTCAGGATCCATCGTCGTATCCCATAGCTGATCAGGATTCATCTCTCCTAAACCTTTATAGCGCTGAATGTTAGGTTCCGGTTTATCGCCTATTTCTTTTAGTGTTGCACGAAGTTGTTCATCCGTGTAGGCATAGCGAACGCTTTTTCCTTGTGAAATCTTATAGAGTGGAGGCTGGGCAATATAGACGTACCCTTCCTCAATCAACGGTTTCATATATCGATACAAAAAGGTTAACAACAATGTGCGAATATGAGCTCCGTCGACATCTGCATCTGTCATGATGATAATCTTATGGTAGCGTGCCTTCGCGATATCAAAGTCTTCGCCAATTCCTGTTCCAAACGCTGTAATAATCGTTCGAATCTCATTGTTTGAAAGAATCTTATCCAATCTGGCCTTTTCTACGTTAATGACTTTCCCTCGTAAAGGCAATATAGCCTGGAAGTGTCTGTCCCGACCTTGTTTGGCCGAACCCCCTGCTGAGTCTCCCTCAACAATGTAGATCTCACTGATAGACGGGTCTTTAGAAGAACAGTCCGCTAATTTACCAGGTAGGGCACTGACTTCAAGCGCATTCTTTCTTCGCGTTAACTCTCTTGCTTTTTTAGCTGCTTCTCTAGCACGGGAAGCCATCATGGCTTTCTCCATGATTTTACGTGCTTCCACCGGATGCTCGTTCAGATAATCCATAAAATGCTCAGAAAACACCGATTCTGTAATACTTCGAGCTTCACTGTTTCCTAATTTCGTTTTCGTTTGTCCTTCGAATTGAGGGTCAGGAATCTTTACGCTAATAATCGCGGTTAATCCCTCACGTGCATCATCCCCTGTAAGGTTATCATCTTTTTCCTTTAGGACATTGTGCTTTCTTGCATAATCATTGATAACCCGAGTTAACGCACTCTTAAACCCTGACTCATGCGTTCCCCCTTCGTGGGTGTGAATGTTATTTGCGTAGGAGTATAGATTACTTACAAAGCTATCGTTATATTGGATGGCCACTTCGACGAATAAACCGTCCTTTTCCGTGGAAATATAGATAGGCTCTTCCAATAAGCTCTCTTTGTTTTTATCTAAGTGTTGTACGAAGGAAACAATTCCTCCGTCATATTTATACGTGTCATTACGGTCTTGACGTTCATCTACAAGAGAGATACGAATGCCTTTATTTAAGAAGGCCAGTTCACGTAGTCTTTTTTGAAGGACTTCATACTCATAGACAGTGGTTTCTGTAAAAATCTGCGAATCTGGTTTGAAGGTAACCTTTGTCCCTGTTTCTTCTGCCGTGCCAACAACCTCTAGATTGCCCTCTGGACTTCCAAAGGCGAACCGTTGCTTATGAATTTTTCCGTCCCGTTTAACCTCTACTTCCACCCATTCGGACAGTGCATTTACGACGGAGATCCCTACACCATGAAGACCGCCAGATACTTTATAGCCCTCTCCTCCGAATTTTCCACCCGCATGAAGAACCGTCAATACCGTTTCTACTGTCGATTTACCTGTCTTTTCATGGATGCCTGTAGGAATCCCACGACCGTTGTCAATGACTGAAACACTGTTATCCTCATGAATCGTTACTAGAACGTCGCTGCAGTAACCAGCCAAGGCTTCGTCAATACTGTTGTCAACGACCTCCCAAACCAAATGATGAAGCCCTCTGCTGCTCGTTGACCCAATATACATCCCCGGACGTTTCCGAACGGCTTCAAGACCTTCTAACACCTGAATCTGACTCGCATCGTATGAATGATTTTCAGTCGTCAAGGAAATCACCTACTCTCTAAACTGCTTACAAAATTTGCTCTTCGCTTTAACGTTAAGGATGAAATGGGGGAACAATAAACTCTGTCATGCATGATGACATAGGACTTTGTTTCTTCTTTACTGATGCGAATCAATAGCTGCTCTCCACTCCTTTGATCAAGGAACTCCTTCGTAATTTTTGAAGACTCCATATGATTGTCGATAATAGCAATCACATCGGTAGATCGAACCACTGTATCTCCGCCTAGATGAATAAACAAACATCCCACCTCATTTCTCCATAGTCGCTTGTCCTGCATGAATTCGAAAGATAGACGCATTCTCTAGAGTCTCATGGTGAAGCCCTTCTACTCCTGTTGTCGTAACAAAAGTCTGAACTCTGTCTTTAATGGCATCGAGTAAGTGAGACTGTCTTGATGCATCGAGTTCTGATAGGACATCATCCAACAAAAGAATGGGATATTCTCCGATTTCTTCGTAAATCAATTGGATTTCTGCTAGCTTCAACGATAGTGCTGTAGTTCTCTGCTGGCCCTGAGATCCGTACTGTTGGACATTCGTCCCGTTAATATGAAAAGTAAGATCATCCCGATGTGGACCAAGCAACGTTGTTCCACGGGCAATCTCTTTTTCCTTTAGCTGATCAAGTTGTCGGATAAATTGACCCATAGTTTCCTGATCAGACTTATCTTGCGCAAGAGGGAACGAAGGGAGATATTCCAACGTTAAGGTTTCTTTCCCTTGGGTAATGCCCTGATGTACATTATTAGCCCAAATACCCATTTTTTTGAGGAAGTCTATTCTTCGGGATATGATCTTTACCGCCAGTTCAGCTAATTGCTCGTTAAGAATATCTAAAAAGCTGATATATTTCTTGTTTTTATAAGCATCTTTTAAGCATTGATTACGCTGGGTAAGTACTTTTTGATACTGTGACAATAGATGCAGATACATAGGAGAAACCTGTCCTATTTCCATATCTACAAACTTCCTTCTTTGTTGGGGAGTTCCCTTCACAATGCTGAGATCTTCGGGAGCAAACATGACCACATTCATAGCTCCGATATAATCGCTCAGCTTTTTTTGCTCCAATCCATTTATTTTCGCTTTTTTTCCCTTTCCAGTCAACTGAATTTCCAACTGGAGAGGTCCCCTTTTTCTTTCAACCGTTCCTTTAATCCAACTAAACTCCTCATCCCAGTTAATCCACTCTTTATCTTTGGTGGATCGATGTGATTTCGTTAGTGCTAAAACGTAGATGGATTCCATAAGGTTGGTTTTTCCCTGTGCATTTTGTCCGAGAAAAAGGGTTATATTTTGATGAAAGGTTAACTTCTGTTGCCCATAATTCCGAAAGTGCTTAATATCGAGTTCCTTCAAAAACACTACAGGGATCCTCCCTTTTATTCAAAGGACCACTAATTAAGTTAGGAAGACTTGCCAATCACATAGGAATGAGTGCCTTCAATCTCAATACGATCCTCTGGGTAAAGTTTCTTACCACGGCGATTCTCTGGCTCATCATTAACGAGAATCTGTGCTTCTTCCAAGAAGACTTTTACTTGTCCACCTGTATCTACAAGTCCTACCAGCTTAATAAACTGTCCTAGCGTAATGTATTCATCACGAATATGAACCATTTCTTGATTCATAAATACACCTCATCATCTTGTTATTAGTAAGTTCTGACAGGAAGAATGAGATATAAGCTTAACTCATTTTCCGTTGGATGAATAATAAAAGGACTCATCGCGCCCGTAAAACGAATTTTGACTTCTTCACTATCAATAACCCTTAAAGTATCAAGCATATACTTAGCATTGAAGGAAATTTTTAATTCCTCTCCTTCAATCGAAGTAGCTTGAAGTTCTTCTGTTACCTTTCCCACCTCTGGAGAAATAGAAGAGAGCTCCACATGAGAATCAGGGGTTACAGAAAACTTGACGACATTATTTTTTCCATCCTTTGCTAATAAGGATGCCCTTTCTATCGCATGTAGAAACTCTTTTGTTTTTAAAATTATATCGGTTTTACTTTGTTGAGGAATAATTCGGTTTACATCTGGGTATGTTCCATTTAACAAGCGAGAATAAAACAAGATACGTTGGGTTTTAAACAAAATTTGATTGTCGGTTACGACAATATCCACTAAGGAATCGTTATCAGACAAGATCTTGCTTAATTCTTGCATACTTTTTCCTGGGGTAACAATGTTATCTATGGTTAATTCCGACGATGCTTCTACAAAGGATTTCTTGCTAGCTAGTCGATGGCTGTCCGTTGCCACAAAACGAAGTTGATCCCCTTCTAACGCCCACATAATCCCTGTTAAGATTGGACGCAATTCGGTTGTAGCGGCTGCGAATACCGTTTGTTTAACCATCGTCTTTAGAATATCGCATGGAAGACTAAAAACTTTTTCTTCTTCAATTTGAGGCAACCTAGGGAAATCATCTGGATCTAGGCCATTCAAATTAAATTCCGACTTACCGGAGCGAAGAATGGTTTGGAAACGATCTCCTACTTCTAATTCCACAAACTCTCCTGGTAATCGACGAACAATATCGTTTAAATATCGTGCAGGAAGAACAATACTTCCATGCTGCTTAATATCAACATAGAGATCCCCTTCTTGTTCTAAGGGAATGGTGTATTCAATAGAGATATCAGAATCACTTGCGGTTAAAGTAATCCCTTCGGAATGACTGCTAATTTTAATCCCCGTTAGGATAGGAATAGTAGTGCGAGTTGAGACAGCTTTACTTACGTCATTGATGGCTGCTGTCATAATGTCACGGTTAATCATCAAATGCATGATAGATTACCCCCTTTTTCTATTTCATAAACTTATATTCTATCTTCTTGAAGAAGCGTTTTTTTCTAGAATGTTAATCTTTATTATAACTTATCTATATCTTTTTTTTAACAGTAATAGTAGTAGGGCCTGTGAGTTTGTGGATAAGAGCCTTAACGGAATGAAAAGACAGTCCATCCACATGTGGATAAGTTGTGGTTAGACTGTCTCTTCTATTCACAGGTTATTAGCCCTTTATTTTACGTTTTTAATTTTATCGATCAACTCTTTAACGGTTTCCTGCAGAGTGTGGTTAGACTGCAACTCTGTTGTAATTTTATCATTGGCATGAATAACGGTTGTATGATCCCTTCCTCCAAATTCGTCACCAATCTTCGGAAGAGAGTAGTCAGTCAATTCTCGAGATAAGTACATCGCAATCTGCCGCGGATAAGCAATGGATTTATTTCGTTTTTTAGCTTTAAAGTCTTCCAACTTCACCCCAAAATGCTCGCCGACCACGCGTTGAATATCCAAGATCGTAATCACCCTAGGTTTACTAGATGGAATAATATCTTTTAGAGCTTCGGTAGCCAGATCAACATCAATATCGCGATTAATAAGAGAAGAATAAGCAACAACACGAATAAGAGCACCTTCAAGCTCACGAATATTTGTATCAATCTGGTTCGCTATATAAACCATCACTTCATTGGCTATGTCTAGATTTTCTGCTTTGGCCTTCTTCCTGAGAATCGCAATTCTTGTCTCGAGATCGGGCGGCTGAATATCCGTAATTAATCCCCATTCAAATCGAGATCGAAGGCGATCTTCTAGCGTTGGGATTTCTTTCGGCGGCCGATCACTAGATATGACAATTTGTTTACTCTCATCGTGCAAAGCATTGAATGTATGGAAAAACTCCTCTTGGGTTTGTTCTTTTCCCGCTAGAAACTGAATATCATCTATTAGCAAAACATCAACACTTCGATACTTATTGCGGAAATCCACTGCTTTATTATCACGAATACTATTAATAAACTCATTCGTAAATTTTTCTGAGGAAAGATAAACGACTTTAGCTGATGGGTTATGTTCTAAAACATAGTGACCAATCGCGTGCATCAAGTGCGTTTTTCCTAATCCTACCCCTCCATAGATAAATAAGGGGTTATAAGCTTTAGCCGGGGCCTCCGCAACCGCCAGTGACGCTGCATGAGCAAACCGATTTCCCGTACCGATAACAAAAGTGTCAAACACATACTTAGAATTAAGCATGTGGCCAGGCCCTGGGTCATCTGACGCATAAGATCTCTTATCATCTATCTTTTTAGGTGAACTGGATTTCAGATTTACATCAGGATCTGAAGTTACAATTTTTACTTTCATATTCTCGCCAGTGATCTCATATAATGTCTCAACGATTAATTGAGCATAGCGCGATTCCAACCAATCTCTCGAAAACTCATTGGGAGCTGAAATGAATAAGGTATCATCGTCAAGGGCAATGGCCTTTGTTGACTTTAACCATGTTTCGAAGCTAGGTTTACTTAATTTTGTCTCAATCATGGCTAGGGCCTTATCCCATACTCCTTGAATCCCTTTCATACCATTCCCCCCAAATGCTTATACACAATTACTGTGAATAGGAAGAGCTTGTTTTCTCTCTATTTTCGACAACATTCGCCCATCATCCACATAATCACAGATGTTATTATTCACAATAGTGGATAATTGTCCACAATTCTATCCACAGATTGTGGAAAACTCCCTCATACCTTTTACTTTATCCACGAGTTAAAACACACTTATGATAGCAGATAAAACTCCTTATATCAATGGGTTTTTGTGATTTATCCACAACCACAACACGTTGTGGCTTATTCTTATTCACAATACTATATTATGTGGATATTAGCTCGATAACCCTGTCGATATCCGACGAAAAATGTTTCACGCTTTTCCACAACGAGGTTTGGGAAATAATTTCAAGTCTTTTATTCTTAAGTGATGACTGTACTATTCAATAAGTGATACAGTTTTTCTTAGGTCCAGGATTTGGACAAGCAATATTCTTGACAGAGCTAGGCAGAAGGAATATAATAATCGAGAATGTCTGGAGAACTTGTGGTACTTGCAAGACGAAGGGCAGCACTCCTATTCGAAGAATGAAAGTGAATACTGATTTGGTCTGGAGTGTTAGAATAAGTGTTATTCCTCAAGGGAGGTGGATATAATGAAACCAACGTTTAGTCCGAATAATCGTAAGCGTAAGAAAGTGCACGGATTCCGTAAGAGAATGAGCACAAAGAACGGTCGTAAAGTTCTAGCTGCGCGTCGCAGAAAAGGAAGAAAAGTATTATCTGCCTAGGCCACTTTTGCAAGTGGCCTTTCTGTAATTCAAGGCTTTTTTCCGGCAGTTTGGGTTTATTCCGATCTCCGCTTTCCCATAATCTTAAAAGAGGAACCAACTTACATGGGATAGGGGTTTACTTATGTTACATAGCAACAACCGTCTTCGTGATCAAAATGAATTTCAGAAAGTCTTTCAACAGGGGAAATCGGCGGCTAACCGCCAATTTGTTGTCTATATGCTCCCTAAAGAGGGACAAGAACAGATTCGTATAGGGATTTCAGTTTCTAAGAAAATTGGCAAGGCAGTAGTCAGAAATCGGGTGAAGAGGCTGATCCGAGAGGCTTCTCGGTTAGTGCTCCCAGAGATAACCTGGAGAGGTGATCTTGTGATTATTGCACGGACTCCCGTAGCAGAGATGGAATTCCATGAATTATCCGCGAGTTTGAACCATTGTTTGAGGAAAGCCAAGCTCCTATCTAAGGAATAGCTTCTAAGGGAGGAAGGGTTAGTGAAGCGCTTGCTATTAAGGGGAATTCGGTTCTATCAATTAGGAATTTCACCATTAAAACCGCCAAGCTGCCGTTTTTATCCCAGTTGTTCAGCCTACGGCTTTGAAGCCATTGAAAAATTTGGAGCGTTGAAAGGAACATGGCTAACGGTGCGAAGAATAGGAAAATGTCATCCTTTTCATCCTGGAGGCTATGATCCCGTTCCTTAAATCTTATACATATTCGTGCAAGGAGGAGTTTTCTTGCGTTTTAGGAAGAAAAGCTTTACCTATTTATCTTTACCTTTTATGATGCTTCTCCTAACCGGTTGCGGCACCGATTATATGACCAATCCACCTCCCATTGATCCGAATACAGGCGGGTTTTGGGATCGTTATTTCGTTTATCCATTATCTTGGCTGATCGATGAGTCTGCTTTATTGTTATGGGGTAGCTATGGTCTTGGGATTCTAGCAACGACCATCATTATTCGTCTTGCTGTATTGCCATTAATGATAAAGCAATTAAAAAGTTCTAAAGCGATGCAAGCCCTGCAACCAGAGCTGCAGAAGATTAGAGATAAGTATAAAGATAATCAGCAAAAGATCCAAGAGGAAACATTAAAGTTATTTCAAAAGCATAACGTAAATCCACTTGCTGGCTGTTTACCTTTGTTAGTTCAAATGCCGATCCTCATTGCTTTCTACCAAGCTATTATGCGCAATGAGCATGTAAGAGAACATAGTTTTCTCTGGATGGCGTTAGGACAACCGGATCCATATTATATTTTACCGATACTTGCTGCCGTCACAACATACTTCCAAAGTAAAATGATGGGAATGGGAATGCCTCCTAACCCTCAAATGCAGATGATGATTGTCATTATGCCAATCATGATTCTTGTAATTGCTGTAACTTTACCTTCTGCCTTATCTTTGTATTGGGTATTTGGTAATATCTTCACCATCGTTCAAACCTTTTTCATTAAAGGGAACACACCGGTTCCAGCCCAGGAGGTTAAAAAGAAGTGAAGAAAGTAACGGTTACCGCCAAAACGGTCGATGAAGCTATTGCCCTGGCACTTAAACAGTTAAATGCTGAGAAGAACCAAGTAACCGTAACTATCCTAGAAGAACCAACAAAAGGTTTTTTTGGTTTCATTGGCGCCCGCCCTGCAAAATTGGAAGTAGAACTTAAGATTGATCCAATTCAAGAAGCGAAAACTTTCCTTCAAGATATACTTGCTACCATGAGTGTAACGGCCACTATCGAAGTGAAGAATGAAAAGGATGCTACGCTTTTGGATATTATTGGTGAGGATCTAGGTATTATCATTGGCAGACGTGGCCAGACTTTAGATTCACTACAATTTTTAGTTAATACGGTCGCGAACAAGCACTCAGATTCTTATCTTCGGATTGTTTTGGATGCAGAAAATTATCGACTCAAGCGCAGACAAACCCTAGAGCAACTTGCTGATCGATTAGCACATAAAGCGATAAAAACCGGCCAAGTGATCAAGTTAGAGCCAATGCCTTCACATGAACGAAAAGTAATTCATACTTTTCTTCAAGAACGCAAAAACATTAATACATATAGTGAGGGACAAGATCCGAATCGCTATATTGTTATTCAAGCGAAGAAATAGAAAAAAACACCTTGTACAATCTTTGTATAAGGTGTTTTTTGTGATTCTGATTGGGATATGAATAATTATTCAAGTCAGCACGTTGCTAGGCTTTTTTATTTTCTACTGGTATGATATTCTAATATTTTAGGGAAATCTATATACTAAGGCATTTTTATATAAGGAGCACTCATTCTATGGAATTCGATACCATTGCAGCCATTGCCACGCCTATGGGTGAAGGTGGGATAGGGATTATTCGTGTAAGTGGACCCGAGTCCATTCTGGTTGTGGATAAGATATTTAAAGGAAAACACAAGTTATCCACTGTGGATACACATACGATCCATTATGGATATTTAATTGAGCCCAGTGAGGGAACGATTCAGGAAGAAGCAATGATTTCTGTCATGAAGGCGCCGCGCACATTTACGAAAGAGGATGTTGTTGAAATTAATTGCCACGGAGGAATTGTCTCGGTTAATCGGACGTTGCAGTTAGTGTTGGAGAATGGAGCTAGATTAGCCGAACCAGGTGAATTTACGAAGAGGGCATTCTTAAATGGAAGAATTGATTTATCTCAAGCAGAGGCTGTAATTGACTTGATTCGAGCAAAGACGGACCGCGCAATGAAAGTAGCCCTACATCAAGTAGAGGGGAAGCTCTCGAGACTGATTCAACGCTTGAGACAAGATATCTTAGAATTGCTGGCTCATATTGAAGTGAATATTGATTATCCTGAGCATGATGTAGAATCGGTTACGAGAAACATGTTGTTAGAAAAGAGTAAGCTCATTAACAAAGAGATCCTGCGACTTGTTAGTACTTCGGAGCAAGGCAAGATTCTTAGAGAAGGATTGTCCACCGTTATCGTAGGTCGCCCCAATGTGGGGAAGTCCTCATTGCTTAACAGCCTCATACATGAGAACCGGGCGATTGTTACAGACATTCCAGGCACGACACGTGATGTTATTGAAGAGTATGTTAACGTCAAGGGAGTTCCGTTGCGGTTGGTCGATACAGCAGGGATAAGAGAGACAGAGGATATCGTAGAGCGAATTGGAGTAGAGAAGTCTAGACAGATGTTAAAGGAAGCGGATTTAATCCTACTCATGTTGAATTATAATGAAGAACTCTCTGAAGAAGATAAGACCTTATTGGATTTAGTTAAAGGATTAAATACAATAGTAATTATTAACAAAGTAGACCTACCAAAGAAATTAGACCTAGAGGAATTGAAAAAACTAGTTCCTGATCTAAAATTGATTACAACGTCTGTAAAAGAGGAAGAGGGAATTGAGGATCTTGAGCAGGCTATAGCTACATTGTTTTTCCAAGGGCATGTCATGCAAGAAGATCAAACCTATGTAAGTAATGCAAGGCATATTGCTTTATTAAAGGAGTCCATTAAAGCGATGGACGATTTTGCTGAAAGTATCGAATCTGGAATGCCAGTCGATATCTCAGCTTTTGATTTAAAACGAACCTGGGAGCTGCTTGGTGAAATTGTTGGGGATACAGCAAGCGACAGCTTACTAGATCAGATTTTTTCTCAATTTTGTCTTGGAAAATAAGGAGGGGAGTTCATTGGTATCACAATATGATGCGGGCTCGTATGATGTTATTGTAGTTGGAGCTGGACATGCAGGAGCGGAAGCGGCACTAGCTGCAGCACGAATGGGATGTAATACCCTTTTACTTACCATTAATTTAGATGCAGTGGCCTATATGCCTTGCAATCCTTCGATTGGAGGTCCGGCTAAAGGGCACGTGGTTCGGGAGATTGATGCATTAGGCGGGGAAATGGGTCGAAATATCGACCAGACTTATATACAAATGAGGATGCTCAATACCGGTAAAGGGCCTGCCGTTCATGCTCTGCGTGCGCAAGCAGATAAGTTCTTATACCAACATAGAATGAAGGAAACTATTGAGAACACGCCTAATCTCATGTTAAGACAAGGGCTGGTAGAGGAGTTAATCGTAAACAATGGAGTATGTGGGGGCGTCATCACGAAAACAGGAGCAAGGTATCTTTCCAAGGCAGTTGTTTTGACCACAGGTACCTATTTAAGAGGAAAGATCATTATAGGAGAGCTTCAATATGAGAGTGGGCCAAATAATATGGCACCGTCTATAAACCTCTCCCATAACTTGAAGGATTTAGGATTTGAACTTGTTCGCTTCAAAACAGGGACACCTCCTCGCGTGAATCAGAACACCGTAGATTTTAGTCAGATGGAAATCCAACCTGGAGATGATAAACCCCAATTTTTCTCTTATGAAACGAAAGAGGAAGTACCAAATCAAATTCCTTGCTGGCTTACCTATACAAGTAGCGAAACACATGAGATTATTAATTCCAATTTACATCGAGCCCCTATGTTTTCAGGGGTCATTGAAGGAACGGGTCCACGCTATTGTCCTTCCATTGAAGATAAAGTGGTTAGATTTAATGATAAACCAAGACATCAGATTTTCTTAGAGCCTGAGGGGAGAAATACGTTGGAAATGTATGTTCAAGGTTTCTCAACCTCCTTACCTGAAGATGTTCAACTTCAGATGTTACGCAGCATTCCCGGAATGGAAAATGTAAAAATGATGCGTACAGGATATGCAATAGAATACGACGCTGTCGTACCCTCTCAACTTTGGCCTACATTAGAGACCAAGAAGGTCGAGAATCTGTATACGGCTGGGCAACTTAACGGAACATCTGGTTATGAAGAAGCGGCTGGCCAAGGTTTAATGGCAGGAATTAACGCAGCACTAAAAGTCCAAGGAAAAGAACCGCTTATCTTGGACCGTTCCGAAGCTTATATTGCTGTGATGATTGATGACTTAGTAACGAAAGGAACGTTAGAGCCTTATCGTCTACTTACCTCTCGTGCGGAATATCGCCTCCTGTTGCGTCATGATAATGCAGATCTAAGATTGACGGAGAAGGGATATGAAATTGGATTAATCTCTGAAGAGAGATATACAAAGTTCGTGGAAAAGAAAAAGTGGATTGAAGATGAGAAGGAACGCTTGATGAATACGAAAGTTAAGCCAGATGCCCATGTTCAGGAATTTCTGAAGCGGTCCGGTTCTGCCGTGATAGATAATGCAATAGAACTTGGGGTTCTATTACGGAGACCAGAAATTAAGTACAAAGAATTGGTTGAGTTAGCTCCCCCGGACATGGAGATACCAGCTGATGTGACGGAGCAAGTAGAGATTCAAATCAAGTATGAGGGATATATTCGCAAACAACTACAGGATGTAGAGCGAATGAAAAAGATGGAGAGTAAGAAGATCCCGGCTCACATTGACTATCAACAACTACAAGGTCTCGCTAAGGAAGCTAGAGATAAATTAGCTAAGATCCGACCTTTAAATATTGGTCAAGCAGCTCGAATCTCCGGTGTTACACCTTCTGACATATCCGTGCTCCTGATTTATTTAGAACAAAGAAACAAAGTCACGAGTTAGGAGAGTTTTATGGAACCGACAATTTTTCAAGAGAAGTTAGCTGAAAGAGGGGTAACCTTAACAGCTGGGCAGATGGGTCAATTTGAAAAGTATTACACCATGCTCGTGGAGTGGAATGAGAAAATCAATCTTACAGCTATTACGGAGAAGGGCGACGTATATGAAAAACATTTCTTTGATTCCATCTCAGCGTCTTTCTTCTTTGATTTTTCTAAGGTTGAAACGCTAATTGATATTGGAGCAGGAGCAGGGTTTCCCTCTTTACCTATTAAGATTATTTATCCTCATTTACGAGTTACTATTGTAGACTCACTCAATAAGAGAATTACATTTTTACAGCAACTTGCTCAAGAATTAGGCCTTCAAGATGTGGCGTGTGTACATGGAAGAGCGGAGGAGCTAGGAATAAATCCTCAATATAGAGATCGCTTCGATGTCGTGACAGCAAGAGCGGTGGCTCGATTGAATATTCTATCTGAGTTTTGCCTGCCATTCGCCAAGGCAGGGGGAGTTTTCCTTGTATTAAAGGGAGCAGATGCCTCGAATGAACTAGATGAAGCGAAAAAGGCTATCAAAACCCTAGGCGGTAAGACGGAGAAAATGGAGAGTTTTCAGCTTCCAAATGAGCAATCCGAAAGAAGTATTATATTAATTCACAAACTTTTTCAAACACCCAAAGGGTATCCTAGAAAAGCGGGTACTCCTGCAAAAAAACCAATCGTATAGGCAAGTTCAATTTAGAGGCTTCTAATAAAGCCTCTTTTTAATTTGCTTGTTGTTTCACGTGGAACATAATACTTAGATAAGGGATGGGGAGGCAGGAGAATAGTAGTGGATGGCGAATTATATAATAATATGTTTCAACATGACGACTATATCATGATCTTCCAGGAAAGTACGAAGATTTCATATATCCCACAGGGTGGTGTACGAAATTGAGGGATCAATTTACCCGTTTGTTTGGTTTGTCAGAAAAAAGTGAGCAAGATGAAATTAAACATATTGCTGTAGAATCTATTATCCCGAATCCGTATCAACCTCGAACGGTCTTCGATGATGAGCGGATTGACGAGTTGTGTATAACCATCAAAGAGCATGGAATAATCCAACCCATCGTCGTGCGGGTACGCAATGGACAATACGAGCTCATTGCTGGAGAAAGAAGATGGCGTGCTACGAAGAAGTTAGGTTATGAGACGATCCCTGCGATTGTAAAAGACCTGAACGACTCTCAAGCTGCCTCTATCGCACTAATAGAAAACCTGCAACGTGAAGGATTAACAGCCATCGAAGAAGCTATTGCCTATCAGAAGCTCATTGACTTACATCAGTTAACACAGGAAAGTTTAGCGCAAAAACTTGGAAAAGGACAGTCAACCATTGCAAATAAGCTTAGGTTGTTGAATCTTCCAAGTACAGTTCAAGAGTACCTACTGCAAAGAAAAGTAACAGAGAGACATGCTCGGGCACTATTAGCACTCAAAGATGAAAATATCCAATTAAAGATGTTAGAAGAAATTCTAGAAAAGGATCTGAATGTAAAGCAAACGGAAAATAGAATTAAACAGATTCTTGAAGCTAAAGAACCTAAGAAACCACAAAAAAGAGTTTCCTTCTCTAAGGATACAAGATTGGCTATCAATACTGTCCGTCAGTCCATCGATATGGTGATGAAGAATGGACTCTCTATTCAGTCTGAAGAAGAGGATTATGAAGAGTTTTACCAGATTACGATTAAGATACCTAAAAACAAGTAGATGGTTAGTCTATTCACTGTGAAAGAAATGAGATACAATAGAATTTGACCCTTCATAGACTCTTGAAGGGAGCAAACGCACCTAATACAAATAAAGTTTCTGGTGAATGCTTGGACAGTAAGAGGTGAATAGAAGATGGGGAAGGTCATTGCGGTGGCTAACCAAAAAGGAGGCGTAGGTAAAACTACGACTTCAGTGAATTTAAGCGCCTGTCTTGCTACTTTAGGCAAGAAGGTCTTATTGGTTGACATCGACCCGCAAGGAAATGCAACAAGTGGAATAGGGATTAATAAAGCCGATATTCGTTATTGCATTTATGATGTACTTATTAATGATATCGACCCATTGGATGCCATTATTCCGACTGAGGTTGAAAATTTATTTTCTCTTCCAGCTTCTATACAATTAGCTGGAGCCGAAATTGAGTTAGTACCTACGATTTCCCGTGAGGTTCGGTTGAAGAAAGCAATAGAATCGATTCGAGATAAATACGATTATATTTTTATAGATTGTCCTCCGTCCCTTGGGATTTTAACGGTCAACTCCTTGACGGCGTCGGATTCAGTGTTGATACCTATTCAATGTGAATTTTATGCATTAGAAGGGGTAAGTCAACTGTTGAATACGATTAGACTAGTACAAAAACATCTTAATACCTCTCTTCAGATCGAGGGGATTTTGCTAACGATGTTGGATGCTCGGACGAATCTTGGCATCCAGGTGATAGAGGAAGTTAAAAAGTATTTTCGCGAGAAGGTGTACCAGGCGGTTATCCCTCGTAATGTACGTTTAAGTGAGGCGCCAAGTCACGGACAAGCCATTATATCGTACGATCCTCGCTCTCGTGGCGCGGAGGTTTATATGGATTTAGCAAGGGAGGTGTTGGGAGTTGGCTAAGAGACTTGGAAAAGGATTAGACGCTTTAATTCCATCGCTTCACGTTGAAGAAAATGATTTAATTGTAGAAGTTCCGCATGCAGAGATCAGACCGAATCCGTATCAACCACGTAAAGACTTTGATGAAAAAGCGCTCGACGAACTGGCAGAATCGATTAAAGAACACGGAGTTATTCAGCCTCTTATCGTTAGAAAGAGTATCAAAGGGTATGAGTTAGTTGCAGGAGAACGACGATTAAGAGCCTCTGAAAGAGCTGGGTTAAAGAAGGTACCGGTTGTTGTACGGGAGTTTTCAAATGAGCAGATCATGGAGATCGCCCTTATCGAAAACCTCCAACGAGAAAATTTGAATGCCATTGAAGTAGCACTTGCTTATGAAAAATTAATGAAGCACTTATCTCTTACTCAGGAAGAACTAGCAAAAAAAGTAGGAAAGAGTCGCCCGCATGTCGCGAACTTTTTGCGACTGATGCATCTTCCTCAAGAAATTCAAGACTATGTTTCACGTGGAACATTATCTATGGGGCATGCTAGAGCTTTGCTTGGACTAGAGGATAACGCATTGCGAAAAAAGGTTGCCCAAGAAGTGATTAAGAAAGATCTAAGTGTAAGACAAGTGGAAGAGATGATCAAAACTCTCTCTCAACCTGTTTCACGTGAAACAAAAGAGAAACCGAAGAGAGATGTGTTTCTATCTCAGTTTGAGGAAAGATTACGGGATACCTTTGCGACCTCTGTGCAAATTAAAAAAGGTAAAAACAAAGGTAAAATCGAAATAGAGTTTTACACAAATGACGATTTGGAACGGATTATGGAAATTATTCAAAAAGGGTAAGCTAAGTATGTTGGTTATGTCGGGAAAGTACCGCATAACCTTTTCTTTTTGATCTATGTGGAAAGGGGGATGGGGAATGGAGATTACGTATCTAGACAATGCGGCTTCAACTTGGCCGAAACCAACGGCAGTTAAGCAGAAGATGGTGGAATGTTTAGAAGAATATGCGGCTAACCCTGGAAGGGGAGGTCACCAACTTGCCTTGCGAGCTAGCAAAGAATTGTTCTACACTCGAGCGAAAATAGCGAAATTATTTCATGTAAAGAATCCAAATGATATTGTGTTCACTCTTAATGCGACAGCTGCGTTAAATTTAGGGATAAGAGGTTTACTGAAACCGGGAGATCACGTCATCACTACGACGTTGGAACACAACTCTGTAAGAAGGCCGTTGGAGTTTTTGAAAAAAGAAATAGGGGTAGAGATCTCTTACGTGAAGCCAAATAGTGAATATATCTTTGAGTTGGAAAGCTTCCGGAAAGAGTTTAGGTTTAATACGGCTTTAGTAGTTGTAAGTCATGCCTCTAATCTCATAGGAGCACTAGCTCCTGTTGAGGAAATTGGTCGGCTGTGTAAAGAGAAGGGAGTTCCGTTCATGGTGGATGCCTCTCAATCAGCTGGTGTGTTTCCTATTGATGTGGAAAAGATGAATATACAGCTACTTGCATTCCCGGGTCATAAGGGACTATATGGACCGCAAGGGACGGGGGGGCTGTACATACATCCAGAGTTAGAAATATCCCCAATAATGGTTGGGGGGACTGGTAGTCACTCGGAGGCAATTGAACAACCTTTGACAAGACCTGACCGTTATGAAAGTGGGACCCAAAACACGGTTGGGATTGTAGGGTTGGGTGCAGGGGTGGATTTTGTACTTCAGACCGGTGTGGATCAAATTAGAGAAAAAGAATTTTCACTTACCTATGAGCTAATGAGTCGGTTAGAACAACTTGAAGGTGTAACTCTTTACGGACAAAGTAAAGAGGTGGAACGAGCTGCTGTTGTTGCGTTCTCGATAGATGGTTTGGATGCTTCAGAGGCAGCGTTTATCCTTGATCATGAGTACGGTATTGCTGTGCGTTCTGGATATCACTGTACACCTCTCGGTCATGAGACGATTGGTACCCTTGACCAAGGGGTTGTGAGAGCAAGTTTTGGTTATTTTAATAAGATGGATGATGTTAAGGTTTTAGTAAAGGCTATCCAAGAAATAATGGAAAAACTAAAACAGTAGGAAAATCTATAAAAAAAGATTGTTAAGTGAGAGAGGGGCAAGTGAGAAGTATGGTTTTGTGGGGTACAATTATCAATGCTGTCGCCATAATTTGTGGAGCGATCCTTGGTAGTGTGTTTACGCGAATTAGTGATGGAATCCGAACGACGGTCATGCAAGGGATTGGAATTGCGGTTGGGTTATTAGGTCTTACTATGGCATTGAAAACGGAAAATTTTCTTATTCTTATCTTTAGTGTTGTTATTGGTGGAATATTAGGCGAATTGATTCGTCTTGATCACTGGTTAAATGAGTTGGGGCAATGGATAGAGCGAAGAGTTGGTGGAAAAGGTAAAGGGAATATTGCAACTGGTTTCGTTACAGCTACACTAGTTTATTGTGTTGGGGCTATGGCGATTCTTGGAGCGATGGATAGCGGGTTAAGAAACAATCACGATATCTTATATACGAAGTCGATGCTTGACGGTTTTTCTGCTATTATCTTTACTTCAACTTTAGGTATTGGCGTTATGTTTTCTGCTATTCCGGTCTTTTTATATCAAGGACTAATAGCGATTGCTTCGACTTTTATCTCCGTGTTAGTCAGTCAGGAAATGCTAGAGGCAATTATTGCCGAGATTACTGCGGTTGGTGGAATACTGATTATTGGGATTGGGATTAATGTTCTCGAGATCAAAAAGATTAACGTCGCGAATTTATTGCCAGCTATCGTTGTTGCTGCTCTTATGGTCCCGTTAATTTCAAAGACTTCTCAATTGTTTGGATAGATAAGAAAAGCTCAATGGCCTTTAATTGCCTGTTGAGCTTTTAGTTGTTTTTATAGAGATGAAGTTTAATTGTGAACTAAAGTTTAACGTTAGCTAAGTTTTCTTTAGGGTGGAAAAGTTGATATGATGATTTATAAAGAGAATGAGCAATGGTGTCTGCCATCTTCATAACGATGCTTAATCGAGTGTTTTGGAGGACAAAATACTCCATAAAACCTCCGATATTTACAATCCCTGTAATGTGAAGGTTTCCTACTTCAGGTAGTTCTTTTTTTACACCGGCTCCGGGTTTCAGAGGACCGTGAGAGATTGTAATATTGCCAACGCTGTTAAATTGACCAAGACAGGCGTCTACTGCAATGACAAGGGCGTAGGGGTGTTTCTTTTCAATCTTTTCGATGTTCTCTTTAAGATTGACGGCATGGACAGGCTCGTCTATCGTTCCGTAGATTTGCATGCCAGGTGGGTACAGCTTTTGAAGTCGTGTTCCAACCAGAGGACCTAGTGCATCCCCTGTAGATCGATCCGTTCCAATGCAAAGAGTAACGACCTCCGTAAATGGTCTGTAAGCCAGCATACGTTTGTTGAGATCGTGAGTAAGAGCGTCAATTGCATCATCACGAGTATATTCTATCTTGAATGGGGATGAAGGCGTTTGAAAAAAAGGGTTACGCTTCATAGCTACCTCCTGGAAAAATAAGTATTAATAGTATACGGAATTTAGAAAAATAATATACATTTGGACATTCTTAAAACGCCTCTTACATAAAATTTTGTAAGGGGGTGTCCAAGCGGTTATGTGGAGAGCGGTCAAGATTGGATTAACGATTATCGGAACAACCATTGGAGCTGGGTTCGCATCGGGAAGAGAGATTTGGGAGTTCTTTGGGTCCTATGGTGTGAGGAGTCAATATAGTTTGCTTCTTGCTATGGTTTTATTTTTTATAATGGTCATTGTAGTTCTCAATATTAGTAAGACAAAACAAACTGCTAATTATTATGGAGTGTTAGAAGCGTTAATGGGAAAGAGACTGGCTGCAGTGTTTGATGTCTTAACCATGCTTTATTTACTATCTATGTCTGTTGTTATGTTTGCAGGGAGTGGGGCAACATTTGCTCAATGGAATTACTCGTATATGATAGGGGTTCTGTTTATTGCTGTTATGGTTTTTGTTGTTCTTCTATTTGACGTAAAAGGACTAGTTTCCATTCAATCTTTTATCATTCCAGTACTTATTGGTGTGTTGTTATTTGTATGTATTCGTTTTATTATGGGATACGAAGCAGTAGGTCAAGCTAATCAAGTGGATACAGATTCATGGCCATCTGGAATCACTTATGCAGCCTTGAATATTGTTCCTCTAATAGCTGTATTATCGACGCTGGGAGGGGAGTTGAAGACGAGACGAGAGCTTTGGGTGGCTGGTTTGGTGAGTACGGCAGGGTTAGCTTCCATAGCCCTATTGATGAACTATTCTCTCATGCAAATGTCCGAGGAGATCAGTACATATGAAATTCCGCTGTTCTCGTTATTACAACAGTACCCAACAGGGATGATTATTGTTGTATCTGTTATTTTGTGGTTAGCCATCTACACAACAGCATTAAGTGGAGTGCATGGGATCGTCTCAAGGGTTTCATCTATACTAACCGTACCTTCTTGGGTTATGTCATTTATCTTGATATTGCTGATGATTCCCTTAAGCCAATTCGGATTTTCCACATTAGTAAGTGTCCTTTATCCTATCTATGGTGTACTGAATTTATTTGTCTTAGGCTTATTAATTTTATATCCTATTAGTAGAAGGCTCGAAAGTAGACCTTAGAGAAAAGATGAAAGGAAAATGAGATGGCGAGTATATTAATTGCATTCGATTCGACCCAGCAAGCAATTCGTACAGAAATGCTCCTGGAATTTGCTGATATTGACATTGATACCAGACCTACACCTAAAGAGATAACAGCAGGGTGCGCTTTGTCTATTGAATTTCCAGAGGAAGATCTGCACACGGCAGCGAAGATTATTCGAGATGAGAAGGTAGAGATTCGAGGCTTCTTTCAGAAAAGAGAGGCAGGTTACATGGCGATCGAATGGAATAAAGAGGTGGAGGGTTAATCTTGGATAAACAGCTTGAGGCTTCTAGCCAGTGGTTTGAAGCCGTCTATTTTGAAATGTATAGATATATAACCAATACCGATATGTGGATTACAATTGGAAAAGCATCGGTAAAGATTTTGTTTATTTACATCGTAGCTCGGATCCTAGTTAAAGTCCTGTTAGGAAGCATCAATCGAATTTTTCAGCAACGGGGCAAGTTTCAAGTAGATGAAAGACGAATGGAAACGATGCGTAGCTTGGCAAGTAATGTAGTCACCTATGTCATTTATTTTGTGGCGATACTCTCAATTTTGACTCAATTGGGATTCAATTTAGCCCCTGTACTCGCTAGTGCCGGTGTTGTAGGGTTAGCAGTGGGTTTTGGGGCGCAGAACCTAGTCCGCGACGTCATCACTGGATTCTTTATTATATTTGAAGACCAGTTTGCTGTGGGGGATTATGTTACAACCGGAAACTTCACAGGTACCGTACAGGAAATTGGCCTAAGAATCACGAAGATTAAAAGTATAACAGGGGAAGTTCATATTATACCTAACGGAAGTATTACCGAAGTAACAAACTTCTCGACTCAAAACAGTGTAGCTGTACTAGATATCAGTGTAGCTTACGAGGAAGATGTAGAGAGGGTAGTTGGAATCTTAAAAGAAGAACTAGAGAAAGCCCCTATGGAGATTGAGGAATTAATTGGAGTACCTAATGTCCTCGGGGTTCAAAATTTTGGGGCTTCAGAAGTGGTGATTAGGCTGACAGCAGATTGTAAGCCCATGGGACACTTTTCTGCTAATCGCAAATTAAGAGCCATGATAAAGAGGATATTCGATGAAAGAGGTATAGAGATACCGTATCCTCGACTTGTAACAATTCCAAACCCGAAGGAAAAGGTGTAAGCATCATAGGAGGAGTTCTAATGGAGAGAAAGCAATTCGCTTTAGGGGATGTTGTAGAAATGAAGAAGCCTCATCCATGTGGAGTGAATGCATGGAAGGTCATTCGTATGGGAGCCGATATACGTATAAAATGTACAGGCTGTGACCATAGCGTCATGATCCCGAGATTAGAGTTTGAGAAGAAGATGAAGAAGGTGCTTATTACAGAAACTGATCAATAATCCTCGTAATGAAACTTTCCGAAAAGCTTCAAGATAAGTTATAATAGGAAGCGTTCAAATGAATAGGTTGTTAGGAAAAAAGTTGAAATAGAGGAGTGCTTTGATCCATGTCTAGATCAGTAGGAATCGTCGGGTTGCCTAACGTAGGGAAGTCGACGTTATTTAATGCGATTACCCAGGCAGGTGCAGAGTCTGCCAATTATCCCTTCTGTACCATTGACCCTAATGTCGGGGTAGTAGAAGTGCCAGATGAGCGTTTAGATAAATTAACCGAACTTGTCGTACCAAAGAAAACCGTGCCTACAGCATTTCAGTTTGTAGATATTGCGGGTCTTGTAGAAGGAGCGAGTCGAGGAGAAGGGTTAGGGAATAAATTCTTATCCCATATTCGTGAAGTAGATGCCATTGCCCATGTGGTTCGATGCTTTGAAGATCCTAACATCACTCACGTTGCAGGTAAAGTCGATCCAATTAGCGACATTCAAGTTATCAACTTAGAACTTATCTTAGCTGACTTAGATTCTGTCGAGAAAAAAATTGACCGTATGGGAAGAAAAGTGAAGTCCGGAGATAAGGAAGCGAAGCTTGAGCTCGACGTGTTAACAAAGCTTAAGGAAGCATTCGAAGCGGACAAGCCTGCTCGAAGTGTAGAGCTAACAGATGAAGAAAAGTTAATCGTAAGAGATCTTCATTTGCTGACCATGAAACCGATTCTTTATGTTTCGAATGTCAGTGAAGATGGTCTGCTTGAAGCCGATTCTAATCCACTAGTTCAGAAGGTCCGTGATTTTGCTGCTACAGAAGGAGCAGAAGTCGTCGTGATCAGCGCCAAGGTAGAAGCTGAGATTGCGGAGTTAGAAGGCGAAGATAAGAAGATGTTTTTAGAGGAACTAGGACTTGAGGAATCAGGACTTGATCGCCTCATTCGTGCGGCTTATAGCTTGCTTGGACTTATCACATATTTTACCGCTGGGGTACAGGAAGTAAGAGCTTGGACAATTCGCCGAAATACGAAAGCTCCCCAGGCTGCGGCGGTCATTCACACGGATTTTGAGCGTGGCTTTATTCGAGCAGAAGTCGTTGCGTATCAAGATCTTGTAAACTGTGGATCGATGAATGCAGCAAAAGAGAAGGGGTTAGTCCGTTTGGAAGGAAAAGAGTATGTAGTGCAAGATGGAGATGTTATGCATTTCCGATTTAACGTGTAATATCTACGCGTTAAAAAGCTTGTGTTCTACTTCTCCTTCTGATATAATACGGAAATGCGAGTCGAAAAAGAACCGAATTTTTAACTCGCTCCTTGCCCTGTAATAGGGCCGTCTAGTCCAAAAGGAGGTGAATCAGATGCGTAACTACGAATTAATGTATATCCAACGCCCTGATGTTGAGGAAGAAAAAAGAAAAGCTAATAACGAGCGTTTCAATTCCATCATCACAGAGCGTGGTGGAGAGCTTACTAAGGTAAACGAAATGGGTAAGCGCCGTCTTGCTTATGAAATCGATAGAAACCGTGATGGTTACTATACGTTAACCAACTTCAAGGCAACCCCTGAAGCGGTAAATGAATTAGAGCGGATCATGAAGATTTCTGACGACGTCATCCGTTATTTGATTGTTAGAGAAGAAGAATAATCTGTAGTCCTGAGGGGGAGGGGTATTAGTGATTAATCGCGTTATTCTTGTGGGAAGATTAACCAAGGACCCTGAGTTGAGATATACGCCATCTGGAGTTGCTGTAACTACCTTTACAATAGCAGTAGACAAGCAGTTTAAGAATGCCCAAGGGGAAAGGGAAGCTGATTTTATCAGTGTAGTTGCCTGGAGGCAAACCGCAGAATTGTGCGCACAGTACCTGAAGAAGGGATCTCAAACTGGTGTTGACGGTCGCTTACAAAGCCGATCTTATGATAATAAGGAAGGTAAGCGTGTTTATGTAACGGAAGTAGTTGCAGAGAATGTTCAATTCTTGTCTCCAGCTGGAGAAAGAAGAGAAGGCGGCGGAAGTGGATACTCAAGCCCACCGGCATCTAACCAAGGAAGAGGATACGGCGGATATGATCGCTCGGATGACCCCTTTGCTAATGAAAGTAAGACTGTAGATATCTCTGACGATGATTTGCCGTTTTAATAAAAGCCTAAAGAAGGAGGGATAAGCATGGCAGCCCCAAGAGGAAAACGTGGTAAGCGCCGTAAGGTGTGTTACTTCACAGTAAACAAGATCGCTAAGATCGATTACAAGGATATTGATACGCTAAAGAAATTCGTTAGCGAGCGTGGGAAGATCCTTCCTCGCCGTGTAACTGGAACTTCTGCGAAGTATCAGCGTCAGTTAACTAGAGCGATCAAGCGTGCTCGTCAAATCGCTTTGTTACCATACACAACTGAATCTTAAGAGAAAAAAAGGGGGCACTTGGTGTCCCTTTTTTTCATATTATTCAAGGAGCGGATGTCTTTTGCAAAGTAATGTTCGTTCGATGTTAGAAGGAGCCTTGATTAGTGGTATCTTCTTAGTTTTAATGTTTACAACGATCTACACTCCATTAGGCATTATCACGGCAATGGCCTTGCCTGTTCCTTTCACCATCTATGCAGCAAGACATGATTTGAAGAAGTCACTATTAGTGGTTGTTGCGAGCGGTTTATTAACAATTTTTATTGGTGCACTACCGTCCATCTTTAGTGCATTGTTTGCAGGGATGATAGGGGTTATGATGGGCGTGCTCTATCGACAAAACAAGAGTGCTTTCCATGTGTTTATTGGAGGTACCCTGGCTAGTCTAGTTTTCTTACTTGGAAGCTTGGTGGTAAGTTATTATTTTCTTAATATTAACCCTGTAACGACAATCCAAGAGATGATGAATCAGTCGATCGAGATGAGTCGTTCCATTATGGAACAAATCGGTCCAGCGGATCAGAAGCAAGTCGATATGCTTACGGATATGGTAGCGATGATTGGAAAAATGGTTCCCATGCTTTTGATTCTGGGTTCCGCTCAATTTGCTATTATTAATCATTGGTTTTCTCGTAAAGTGTTGCAGAGATTAGGGACCACAGTACCTGCTTTTCCTCCGTTCAGAGATTGGAGATGGCCTAAGTCGATCATGTACTACTACTTAGCTGTTTTGGTAGCTTCTATGATTATAGGCCCTCAAGGTGGAGACTTCTCACAAACCATTCTACTGAACATTAAACCAATATTAGATATCATGATGATTATTCAGGGGTTAAGCTTCCTGTTCTTCTTTTCTCATAAAAAAGGTTGGGGAAAAGGAATTCCTATCTTAGCGGTGGTCTTGGTATTTATTTTTCCACCATTCCCTTTTATACTAGTATTAATGGGAATACTTGACCTAGGAATCGATCTGCGGAAGCAGTCGAGCAAATAATAAGGAGCTGAATCTATGCAGAAGTTCCTCCTGAAGCGTTGGCATGGATTACATATGATAATATCCTTCATCATTAGTATTATTCTTGTAGGGGTATTATCTTTCTATAACTGGGCAGCTGCCATTATCGGATTGTTATCACTAGCAGGCTTGGCATTCTTCATTTATAAGGCGGAGCAAGCATTTCGCCAGGACTTGCAGAGCTATATCCAGACATTGAGCCACCGAGTGAAGAAAGCGGGAGACGAAGTTCTGACAGAGATGCCCATTGGAATCCTATTATATAGTGAGGACAAGAAAATCGAATGGTTTAATCCCTATATGGTTGGGATAACAGGGAAAGAGTTGCTCGCAGGGCAGAACTTGCTCGATGTGATTCCTCAGATGGCCGAATTGACTCCCGGAAAAAAACAAATAGAAATTACCAATAATAAGCGAATTTATGAGGTCCTTGTTCGTCCAGAAGAACGTCTTCTCTATTTTAAGGATGTCACGGAGTTTCGGGAATTGCATCTTCGATATAATGAAGAAAAAATTGTTTTTGCGATTATTCACTTAGATAATCTAGATGAAGTATCTCAAGTGATGGATGATCAGAGCCGAAGCTTAATGATGGCGAATGTAACAGGTGCTATTAATGAATGGGCTCAGAAACATCAAATTTATATTAGACGATTTGCTTCTGATAAATTTTTAGGCATACTTGACGAAGCCACTCTTCAACAATTACTAGATACTCGTTTTGAAATATTGGATGTTGTAAGAGAAATGACAGCGAAGAATAAGATTCCAATTACCTTAAGTATTGGTATTGGTGCAGGAGATCTTGATTATCCGAAACTCGGTGAGATGGCCCAGTCTAGCCTAGATATTGCTTTAGGACGCGGTGGAGACCAGGCTGCTGTCAAGCAAGGGGATAAGATGACATTCTACGGCGGCAAGTCGAATGCTGTGGAGAAGAGAACAAGAGTAAGAGCGAGAGTGATATCTCATGCTCTGCGTGACTTGATCTTAGAAAGTGAAAGAGTATTAGTGATGGGTCATAAGTTTCCGGATATGGATGCGATTGGAGCATCCATTGGGGTGCTTAAGGCCGTACTAGCCAATGAGAGAAAAGGGTTTATTGTCCTCGATAAAGTGAATCCTTCGATTGATCGGCTGATGGCTGCTGTTGAAGAGCATGAATATCTTGCAGATTACTTTATCACACCAGAGCAAGCGATTGGGATGGCCAATAACCGAACCTTAATTGTATTGGTAGATACTCACCGACCTTCTATGGCTATTGAACCAAAGCTATTACAGATGTCCAACCGGGTTATGGTCATTGATCATCACCGACGTTCCGAGGAGTTTGTTGAAGATCCTGTACTTGTCTATATTGAACCTTATGCCTCGTCGACTTGTGAGTTAGTAACAGAGCTTCTCCAATATCAGAGTGATAAGCTTAATATGGACAGCTTGGAAGCTACGGCGTTGCTTTCAGGAATGGTGGTGGATACGAAGAGTTTTGCTTTTCGTACGGGTGCAAGGACTTTTGAGGCGGCATCTTTCCTTCGTCGTAATGGAGCTGAGCCTGCGATCGTACAACGATTGTTGAAGGAAGACTTAAACCAGTATATAAAACGCTCAGAGATCGTTCAGAATACCGAGATTCTCTACGACATCTTCGCTATCTCCATTGGAAAACCAGATGAATCGTACACGCAAGTGTTAATTGCCCAAGCGGCAGATACCCTGTTGACAATGTCAGGCATACAGGCCTCCTTCGTTGTATGTAAGCGTCCTGATAACATGATTGCCATCAGTGCTCGATCCTTAGGTGATATCAACGTACAGATGATCATGGAGCAGATGGGAGGAGGAGGGCATCTAACGAATGCCGCAACCCAAGTGAAAGAGATGTCTATTGATGAAGCCGTTAAGAAATTAAGAGGTATCATTAAGAAATATCATGAAGAGGGGAGTGCAAAATAATGAAAGTCATTTTGCAAAAAGATGTAAAAGGCCAAGGAAAAAAAGGTCAGATGGTTGAGGTATCAGAAGGATATGCTCGTAATTTTCTTTTCCCTAAAAGTTTAGCTGTTGAGGCAACCGGCGGGAATGTAAAGACTTATGAACAACGTCAAAAGAGTGCGGATAAGAAGAAAGAGGAAGAAAAGGCACAAGCTGAGGTCTTTGCAAAGGAACTAGAACATGTTACGATTACAATTCCAGCAAAGACAGGTGAGGGCGGCCGCCTATTCGGAGCCGTCTCCACAAAGCAAATTGCTGATGCCTTGAAGAAGGCTAAGCTAGATATTGATAAACGTAAATTACTATTGGATGAACCGATTAAGACTCTAGGATACACGAAGGTTCCTGTGAAATTGCATCCAGATGTAACGGGGACTCTGAATATTCACGTCGTAGAAGAAAAATAATCGATATTACTAGCGAGGTGAGTACTGTGAGCGATATCCTTGCTGATCGAACTCCGCCCCATAATATTGAGGCTGAACAAGCCGTATTAGGGGCTATTTTTTTGGAGCACGAAGCCTTAGTATCAGCCAGTGAGATATTGACACCTAATGATTTTTATCGTCCGTCTCATCAACGAATATATCAAGTGATGGTAGAACTGGGCGAACGGGGGGAACCTGTAGACCTTGTGACGGTCACCGCAGCCTTAGAGAACAAGAAACAGCTAGAGGATGTTGGGGGAGTTACGTACTTAACGGACCTAGCTAATTCCGTACCAACCGCTGCGAATATTGGATATTACTGCCGAATCATTGAGCAGAAGGCTGTACTTCGCCAATTGATTCGAACAGCGACGAAGATCGTAACAGATGGCTATAACCAATCGGAAGACCTTGGTGATTTGCTTTCAGATGCAGAAAAGAACATCATGCAAATCTCGCAGAAACGGTCTAAGGGTGGTTTTCAACATATTCGTAATGTCCTTATGGAAGCTTACGAACGTATTGAGATGCTCTCAACGAAAAAAGGAGAGATCACAGGAATTCCAACAGGATACCCGGATTTAGATAAGATGACCGCAGGTTTACACCGAAGTGACCTCATTATTCTAGCTGCCCGTCCGGCGGTGGGGAAAACCGCCTTCGCCCTTAACGTGGCACAGAATATCGCGACTCGAGCGGGTGAGAGTGTTGCGGTTTTTAGCTTAGAGATGGGTGCTGCGCAGTTGGTTATGCGTATGATTTGTGCTGAGGGTAATATTGATGCAGGGAAGATACGAACGGGGTATCTAGAAGAAGAGGACTGGCGCAAGTTAACGATGTCGATCGGAACCTTATCTAAGGCGCCTATCTTTATTGATGATACACCAGGGGTTACTGCTGCTGATATTCGTTCCAAGTGCCGCCGTTTAGTACAAGAGCAAGGAAGCCTTGGTTTAGTTCTTATTGATTATCTTCAGTTGATTTCAGGAAAAGCCGGCGGGGACAATCGTCAGCAGGAAGTATCCGAGATCTCCCGTACACTTAAACTCATGGCGCGTGAATTAAACTGCCCTGTTATCGCTCTGTCACAGCTTAGCCGTGCGGTAGAGCAACGTCAAGACAAGCGTCCGATGCTATCGGATATTCGTGAATCCGGGGCAATTGAGCAGGATGCGGATATTGTAGCGTTCTTGTATCGTGAGGATTATTACGATAAGGAAACAGAAGAAAAGAACATTATTGAAGTCATTATCGGTAAACACAGAGCAGGTCCAACAGGAACAGTGAAACTAGCATTTCTTAAGGAATTTAATAAGTTCGTGAGTTTAGATCAATCGCATCAAGAGCATTAGGAAATAGGCGGTATACCCCCGCCTATTTTTTTATGATAAATCGAGAAATATTTGGAAGGAACATCTAAGTTTAGTGGCTAGGTGTAGAAAAGTAAAAAGAAGCAAAACCTATAGATAAGTGAATTTTAGACGAACAAATAAATTTTAGTTTTTAAAAATGTTCGTGTTTTCATTGACATGATCAATCATCGGTTGTAAACTAGGTATGTTTGTTATTTGAGTAGGAGGTGTCGAGAGAATGTCATCTGTAGTTGTTGTAGGTACCCAATGGGGAGATGAAGGAAAAGGTAAGATCACCGACTATTTGGCGGAAAAAGCGGAAGTAGTGGCTCGTTATCAAGGTGGAAACAATGCTGGACATACGATTGTATTTAACGGGAAAAAATATAAATTACATCTCATCCCGTCTGGGATTTTTTATAACGATAAGATTTGTGTTATTGGAAACGGAATGGTCGTTGATCCGAAGGCCTTAGTTCAAGAACTTGAGTATTTACATAGTCATGATGTGAAAACAGATAATTTGCGTATTAGTGATCGTGCTCATGTTATTTTGCCCTACCACTTGAAGTTGGACCGAGTGGAAGAGACAAGTAAGGGAGCAAATAAGATCGGTACAACTGGAAAAGGTATTGGACCGGCTTATATGGACAAGGCAGCTCGTATTGGGATCCGTATGGCTGATTTAATGGATCGAGATGAGTTTGAGAAGAAATTAAGAAGAAACTTAGAAGAAAAGAACCGCATCTTAGAAAAAGTATATGAAACCGAGGGATTTGAAGCAGAAGCTATTATGGAAGAATACCTAGCTGTTGCTGATATTATCCGTCCTTATGTTACAGATACTTCTGTTGTATTGAACGATGCGATTGATGCAGGGAAACGTGTATTATTTGAAGGGGCCCAAGGGGTTATGCTTGACATTGACCAAGGAACCTATCCATTTGTAACTTCTTCTAATCCGGTAGCAGGTGGAGTAACCATTGGTTCTGGTGTAGGACCTACAAAGATTCATCAAGTTGTTGGAGTAGCTAAAGCTTACACCAGTCGTGTGGGAGATGGCCCATTCCCAACCGAGCTGCATGATGAGATCGGTCATCATATCCGTGAAGTAGGGAAAGAGTATGGAACGACTACGGGTCGCCCTAGACGTGTAGGATGGTTTGACAGTGTGGTTGTTCGTCATGCTCGTCGGGTGAGTGGAATCACTGGTCTATCCTTGAACTCCATTGATGTTCTAACAGGAATCCCAACTCTAAGAATTTGTACGGCATACAGCTATAAAGGACAAACCATAGACTCTTATCCAGCTAATCTGAACATGTTAGCTGAGTGTGAGCCAGTATATGAAGAGCTTCCAGGTTGGACAGAAGATATCACAGGATGCAAGACATTAGATGAACTACCAGAGAACGCACGTCATTATATTGAGCGCATCAGTTCTTTAACCGGTATTCCTATCGCGATCTTCTCAGTAGGACCAGGACGTGAACAAACGAACGTAGTCAAAAGTGTATACGGTCTTTAAGCCATAAGTAGAATGAAAGAAGGATATCACATGATCATGCGATATCCTTCTTTTTTTATTAAATATTACCGCCATATTGCTTGATAATTTGTTCTGCTTGATCAGCTTGGTTGTCTGGAACGACAGCTGTTAATAATACTCCCTGATTGACCTCAGGCATCATGCCATCGCCATCAGACATTCCACTAGCTCCAGGGCTTGCAGCGGCAAGAATGGCGGCAGATTCATTGGAGAAGTCAGCATCCAGCGTCATGTGAGCAAGTCCAGGAATATTTCCTGTAATGGGATTCATTCGCTGTTCAACACCTTCACCAGGAATTGGACTAATCGTATCGACTTGAATCTCTTGAAAGCCTGCGTTTTTTAATGCTTTTTCTGCCTCTTGTGCATCATCAATGGATACAAACCCAGCAAGTAAATTTCTCTCTTTCATGGTAGGATCCTCCTTGTTTATGTCGGTTTTTGTAGAAAAAATAGTGTAAAAAGAGAAAAATAGCTTGAACCGCTATACAACATTATGGTAACTTATTACTGTGTGAAAAAATGTCCAAAATATGTAGTCTTACCATAATGCTTTTCCCATATACATTTAAAGTCGCATCGGTCTATAGGAGGTTTGAATGGAACGGATACATAAAGCGAAGAATTGGATCCAGGATAAATGGAACCAAGGAGTCGCTTTAGTTAAGAAGAATAAAGGTAAAACAGCCATTGGATTAGTCACGGTTTCTTTATTTATTACAGGTACTGGTTTAGCTAACCATTATTATAATGCAAACTCCAAGACGTTATACCATGTCCTCGTGGATGGGCAAGAAATAGGATCAGTTGATCACCCGGATCTTGTCCAACAATTTATTGATAAGCAGATTGCTAGCCAGCAGTCGCTTCATGGACCTTTAAACATTGAAGTACAGAACCAAATTGAGTATGTAGAAGAAACACAGCGAAATGCGAGCGCAGCGAACGAAAGCACAATAAAAGCATTGCAAGATAAGATCGAGCTAAAGGTAACTGCCCAATCTTTAACCGTAGATGGTGAAGCTGTTGGATACACTGCCAACAAGGAACTTATGAACCAGATACTAGAGGAAATTAAGGATCAGTATGGACCGTTACCTGTAGCTCAAGATAAAGCGCAGACCGTCAACGCAGCAGGAGCAGCAAATGTAGAAGTGAAATTTAAGGAATCGGTTTCCATTGAGGAAAGCAGAATCAATCCCGATAAGATAATGACAAAAGAGGAACTAATGAGTCTTTTGGTTAAGGGTTCCGTCGAACAGATGATTCATACGGTCAAGCCCGGGGATTGTATTAGTTGTATTGCAGGACAGTATGGCATCACCTCACAAGATATCTATCGCAATAATCCAGGTATAACGGAAGATACGCTGTTGCAACTTGGGCAAGATATCATCGTTACAGCGGCAAGACCTAAGCTGACTGTACAAACCATTGAGGAAAAAGAAGTCGAGGAAGTAATCCATTATAAGATTGAAGCTCAGACTACGGAGACGATGTTCCGTGGCGAGCAGAAAGTGATCCAAGAAGGAAAAGAAGGCCGAAAGCGTGTTACCTATCAGATTATACGTGAGAACGGTGTCCAAACCGAGAAAAAGATCATGGAAGAAGTGATTCTGGCCGAAGCGGTTAATAAAATCATACAAAAAGGATCGAAAGTTAAGCCTAATCGTGGAGATGGGAAGTTCACCTGGCCAACCCATGGTGGGAGAATTACTAGTGGGTTCGGACCAAGATGGGGAAGAACGCACAAAGGTCTAGATATTGCCGGAGTGAGCAATCGCGGTATTAAGGCCTCCGATAATGGAAAAGTCGTACAAGCGGGATGGAACGGCAACTATGGGAAATCTGTCATTATCGACCACGGCAATGGCTATAAGACTTTGTATGGTCACCTAAGTTCAGTGAGTGTATCTGTCGGTGATGTCGTGCAAAAGGGAGACAAGATTGGAGTCATGGGTTCGACGGGCGAATCGACCGGTACCCATCTTCATTTCGAAATCATCAAGAATGGATCAAATACGAACCCAATGAGATATTTTCGCGGGTAACTTTTCGGTAGCAGAATACTGCTACCGTTTTTTTCTGCCAAAAACTCTTCCTATCCATGGTATCATAGAAGGAAGGAAACGAGTGGAGGTATAGGCGTAGTGGCTAAATTAATTTTAGTTGTTGACGATGAACGACCGATTGCCGATATTTTGAAGTTTACATTGGAGAAAGAAGGGTACCAAGTACACTGTGCCTATGATGGTGATGAAGCTATTAGCTTAGCGAGGGAGCTAGATCCCGATTTGGTTCTATTGGATATTATGCTTCCTAAAAAAGATGGGATGGAAGTCTGCAAAATGATTCGTAAAGAACAAAACATGCCCATCATTATGCTAACGGCAAAGGATTCGGAAATAGATAAGGTGCTTGGTCTTGAACTAGGAGCGGATGATTACGTCACGAAGCCATTTGGAACACGTGAACTGCTAGCAAGGGTAAAAGCGCATCTCAGAAGAGCAGAAGGAGCCACAACGAAGGAGAAGGGAACCGATCATATTCTACAATTAGGTTCCTTGGAAATTGACCCCGTATCCTATATCGTGAAGAAGGAAGGTCAGCCGGTGGAACTAACGCAGAGAGAATTTACCCTCTTGCATTATCTTGCCATTCACTCCGAGCAGGTTCTAACCCGAGATCATTTGCTGCAATCGGTTTGGGGTTATGATTATTATGGGGATGCACGTACGGTTGATGTGACCATTAGACGATTGAGAGAAAAAATTGAGGACGATCCAAGTAATCCAAATTATATTATGACGCGCAGAGGATTGGGTTATGTTTTTAAGCACGAGGCTTAAAGAACGATGAGGTTTAAGTTCTTTAAATCTGTCCAATGGAAAGTCGTAGTCATCTATCTCTTATTAATCTTGGTGGCTATGCAGGTTATCGGGGCTTACTTCATCCGTGAAGTGGAGAACTATTATATTAATAATTTTACAGAAACGCTTCATACCCAATCTAATCTATTGGCTGTCAACCTTCAACGGTACTTAGACGTTGATTTAGAAAACCCGCAGGAAGATCAGGAAGAGAGTCGGATGGGGGATATCAACTATTTGGTTAATAACCTACTAGCCGTTCGAGATACAGATGTTCAAGTCATTGATCGCAACGGGGTGGTATTGACTACAACCGAAGAAGATAAAGCGATCATTGGGCAAAAGAACACCCGTGAAGAAATCAACTTAGCTCTATTGGGTACCCGATATGAGGATACTCAGATCCAACCTCAGAATGGTCACCGCGTTCGGGTATTAACCATTCCTATTAAAAGTGGCGTACGAACCATTGGAGCTCTATACATGGTATCTTCCATGGAAGACATGTATGAAACGATGAGGAGAATTAACGGCATCTTATTAACGGCCACCGTCATTTCCTTAATGATGACAGGTAGTTTAGGAATTCTGCTTGCTCGCACGATTACGAGCCCTGTAAAAGAAATTACGAGACAAGCAGCGGCTATGGCGGAAGGAGACTTTAACCGTCGAGTCAAGGTATATAGTAATGACGAAATCGGGCAACTAGCAGAAGCCTTTAACTATCTGACGAAAAGATTGCATGAAGCCCTTGCTCAAAATGAAGAAGAAAAGCAAAAGTTATCTTCCATCCTCTCTAACATGAGTGATGGGGTCATTGCTACGGATAAGGAAGGTCGAGTGATCCTCATTAACGCAAGAGCCCGCGAAATGCTATCCGTACATGAGGAAGAGGTACTTGGAACAACCATTTACGATGTGCTTCAGCTACCTCAAGACGAAGACGATATTCTCATATTGTTTAAGGGAATGGGTTCCGTCTTAGTACTACCTCCAGGAAATGAGGAAAGAAGGATCTTAAGAGCTACTTTTCGCCAGTTAAAGAAGGATGAACAGACGAGCAAAGGAATCATTGCTGTGCTTCAAGATGTAACGGAACAGGAGCTGTTAGAGAAGCAGCGTAAAGAATTTGTTGCCAATGTATCGCATGAGTTAAGAACTCCACTAACCACCTTGAAGAGTTATCTGGAGGCACTCGAGGACGGAGCTATACATGATGAAGAAGTCGCTCCTCGGTTTGTCCATGTAACGTTAAATGAGACAGATCGGATGATTCGACTGGTCAATGACTTATTGCAATTATCGCGTCTAGATTCAAAAAAATCGATCCTGAAGAAGCGAGAAATGGAAGTCCAAGTGCTGATTCATCAGGCATTAGAGCGTTTTTCCGTCCAGTTTCAGCAGAAAGGTCTTCAGGTCGAAAAAAATCTAGAAGAGTCTTTACCATCCGTTTATGGTGATCCAGATAGTCTCACTCAGGTCATGGATAACTTGCTCTCTAACGCCGTAAAATACTCCTTTCCAGATACCCGTCTTTCCATTCGCGCTTATATCAGGCAAGAAGAGGCGATGATGGCTGTGGAGATTTTGGATGTTGGAGTAGGCATACCGAAAAGAGATCTCTCCCAAATTTTTGAGAGGTTCTATCGTGTAGACAAGGCACGTTCGCGGGAGATGGGGGGGACGGGACTCGGACTGTCTATTGCCCGAGAAATTATCCGGGCTCATAAAGGAGACATCTTCATTGAAAGTGAAGTGAATCAAGGAACGAAGGTGACCTTTACCCTTCCTTTAGCTGCCTCTTCTAAGGAAGGCCAATCGATCTTAAGGATGGAGGATCAGCATGTGGGTTGATAAAGGGAAGACGATTCTGCTTAATTTCCTTGTCCTGACGAGTTTGATCTTATCTTGGCTGCTTGTAAACAGCCAGCCTAAATATGAATATTTACATCCTGCGGAATATGTAGAACCTCTTCCTGTTGGAGACAGGAAGGAGCTGAGTCAGTTAATAAAACCCCAATCTATTATTCTTCATTACGGCAATGATAGATATACAGGCGTCATTAATGATTCCATTCATTATCGGATCATTACAAAAGAGATGGAGAAATGGTATTTCTATAACTTTAATTCCGTAGAGTTATCGCCAGAGCAATGGACAGAAATCGTTCAGAACAAGAAAGCCATGGAAATCGTTTATGCAACTTCGATCCCAATGGAGATGATGGGAGAGATGTTTACCTTTCGTGGAAAAGTCAACACCTTGCTTCCTTCAGCTAAGCGGATCTTAATTTATGTTGATGATTCGGAGAAAGAAGCTTATGCCCTCTTTATGGATCGAGATGGAAAACGACTGGTTCAAGCTCGCACAACCATTACCCCAAGAGACTTAGAACAATTCTACTTATCATTAGGAAATACTTTAACAGAGATGATGGTATTGTCCTCTGAGGTAGAGAATGATAGATCCCTCATTTATTTACCTAAGGTAGAATTGATGATGAAAGAGTTTCGGTACTTCTACCAACCGATTCCGGTACCTGAGATTCTCCAAACTCTTTTTGTAGATCCATCGGTAACCCGGCAGGTTACCGAAAGAAATGGAACCACGATTTACACGGATGGAAGTAAAGCTGTACAGTTTCCACCTGGATTTCAATTCATTCACTTTTATGATCCGTTGGCAGAGTCGCTCGGTTCATCTTCAAGAGAAAGCCATTATCATAGTGTGATTAATTTTATTAATGAGCATGGGGGGTGGAATGGCGTTTATATGTTGGAAGAGGTAAAGAAACCTCATAACCAAGAAGAGGAAACGTATTTATTCCGCCAGTATGTAGGTGCCTATCCCGTTTATGCAGGTAAAAAAGAAACTTTCGGAGTGATTGAGGTAGTCGCCAATCAATCTTTTATCGTAGAATATCACCGATCGTTATTAAATTTAGATACTTATTTTGACCATAAAGATGTGATGGTGATGTCAGGAGAAGAAATTTTAAGTAAGCTGAGTGAATTGGATATCCCTCTGGCTCAAGTGGAAGATCTGTATTTAGGTTATCAAGCACGAGTAAATGATCATCATCTTATGCTTACGCCAAAATGGATTGTCAAAATGGAAGGTGAGCATCCTTTAATCGTGGATGCTAGGTCGGAGAAAAAGGAGGGAGCGGATGGATTGGAGAAGAGCCAAGACGTTGCTGATCCTAGCGTTCCTAATTCTAGATAGTTTTTTATTTTACCAATTTTGGACGAGCCGTAGTCACGATCTAGAAGTAGGGCAGCAAAACATGGGAACTTCCTCTAGCTTACAGGATGTGCTAAAAGCAAAGAATATTCAGCTCGCCATTGAACCGCCGACAGATATGCCAGAGATGCATTATCTGAATGTCCGTTACGAAAATTTTGAGATGAGACTAGTCAGTAAACTTCCCAATCAGAATTCAAGATGGGAGGGGCATGTTTTCGAGTCCCGTTTTATTCGTAACTTGCCTTCCCCGCTGACCATGATGAAGAGTGAAGTCCAGAAGACGTTCTCCGAGCATATTTTGTACTTCGAAGATTACAAAGTGGATTCTATGGTTCAATATCCAGAGAAACTCGTTTATTTTCAGCAATGGGAGGGCTATCCATTATTTGGGGCGACGTTAGAACTAAATCATAACGACCAAAAAGTCATGGGGTATCGACAGGCGTATTTTCAAGTTGTCAATAAAGGATCAGGGAAAAAAGTGATATCTTCCTTAACCGCTTTACGAACTCTGATAGAAAATGGCATGATAGCCTATGGGGAAACGGTTCATGCCATTGAGCTTGGATACTTCGGCCATACGTATGATGCGGAAATACAAGTTATTGCACCTGTTTGGCGGATTGTCCATGGAACCAATCAAGTGCATTATATTAATGCAATTACGGGAGTAATGGAGAAGACACCTTCTCTCCAGAAAAAAGAATAGAGCAAGAAAAACGGAGGGAAACCAATGCGGTTTAGTGTATTAGCTAGCGGAAGTACCGGAAATTCAGTTGTAGTGGAAACGGATCAAACGAAAATATTAATCGATGCGGGCTTAAGCGGCAAGCAACTAGAGAACCAATTGCAAACAGTAGGAGTGGACCCGCGCAGCTTAGACGCGATTCTCGTCACGCATGAGCATGCTGATCATATTAAGGGAGTAGGGGTATTAGCTAGAAGATATAAGCTACCGGTTTATACCCACGAAAAAACATGGGATCAGCTTGATTCATTAATTGGAGAAATTCCTGAAGAGCAGAAGTGCCTGTTTGATGAAGGGGAAGTCAAGCATTTTGCAGATTTGACAGTTGAAAGCTTTGGTATCTCACATGATGCGGCTTTTCCTATGGGATTTTGCTTTTTTGAGGGAGAGAAAAAATTGACTTTAGCTACCGATACCGGTTATGTGAGTCAAAGAATGAAAGAGAAGATTGTAGGTTCACAGGCGTACATTTTTGAATCCAATCATGATGTGGAAATGCTAAGAATGGGACATTATCCTTGGAATATTAAGCGTAGAATCTTAAGTGATGTAGGCCACTTATCCAATGAAGATGCAGCAGAGGCCCTCTCTGATATTCTTCAAGGGACAGGAGAGAGAGTGTACCTCTCCCATCTGAGTAAAGATAATAATATGACAGAGCTAGCTCGACTGACGGTGAAAAATATACTAGAAGAAAACGGTTTTGATACGGAGGACGAAGTAAAGCTACTGGATACTTCTCCAACCATACCGACAACAATGGATGAAATTTAATTCAAGTCTCTCACAGAAGTTGGAGATTGAGGAGTGAGCATGTCTAAAGTCAAATCCACTTCAAGCTCTTGAGCTTTACGAAGAATCTCTTGACGGGATAGAATCCCTTTTTCTACTAAAAGTTCTACTAGAGCCGTGACAACTAAAGTATTCTTATAATCTACTTCTTTTAAATCAGCAATTTGAGAAATGATCTTCACATCATCATAAGGATTAAAGCTACGTCCCATGGGTTTAAGCCCCTCCCTAAACAGTTATACTTATAGAGTAGCCTAATAACTAGTTTTATATACCTTCCTTGTGAAAGGAGTGAAACGAATGGGAGACTATAATATGGATGATTATTACCAGCGTCCTCGCAAAAAACGATATGGCCCCTTTTCCATGCTGTTTATGTCTATCGTGTCTTCCGTTATTGGCGGAGTTGTCGTGTTGTATATGTTGCCCTTCCTCTTAGAATCTGGTTATGTAACGATACAACTTCCTACTGTACCTACGAATATTCCAGCTTCATCTTCTTCACCACAGCCAGCTGCCATTCATTCACCCGTAATTCAACAAACCATTCAGGCAAAGGTGGAAACCGATACGGTTAAAGCGGTGAGCCAAGTAGAGAAGTCCGTTGTAGGAATCGTCAATATACAAGAGATGAGAGATTTCTGGACGAGGAGCACCCAAGCCGTCGAAAGAGGTACAGGATCTGGTGTGATCTTTGCGAAAAAGGATGGGAAAGGTCTTATCGTGACCAACTATCATGTGATTCGGGGAGCTGTCGACGTCGAAGTATCTCTTGCGAACGGAGCCCGAGTTAAGGGGCATGTCCTAGGAGTTGATCCTTTAACCGACTTAGCGGTTCTTGAAATTCCAGGGGATCAGGTAGAATCCATAGCAGAGTTCGGGACTTCCTCACACTTGCAAGTAGGAGAACCTGCCATTGCGATTGGAAACCCCCTGGGTTTGCACTTTTCTCGAACCGTCACCCAAGGGATTATTAGCTCGTTAGAACGAAGTATGCCCATAGATGTCAATGAAGATGGGCAACCAGACTGGCAACTAGATGTCATTCAAACCGATGCAGCGATTAATCCCGGAAATAGTGGGGGAGCTTTAATTAATATGACAGGAAAAGTGATCGGAATTAACAGCTTGAAGATCTCCCAGGCCGGAATAGAGGGAATAGGGTTTGCTATTCCGATTGATGATGCCAGGCCCATTATTGAAGATCTTTTACAGTATGGAAAAGTAAAGAGACCTTATCTTGGAATCGTCCCTCGAGATTTAAGAGAGATCCCAAGTCATCACCTGCAAAACACGTTGAAGCTTCCCGCTCAAGTCACTAATGGAGTCGTTGTTATGGAAGTAGTGCGTGGGAAAACAGAGCTTCAGACGCATGATGTTATTGTGGCATTAGATGATCAATCTATTACAGATTCTGCTGAAATGCGAAAATACCTCTATACGAAAAAAGCCGATGGGGATAAAGTAAAGGTAAGTTTATACCGGAATGGTCAACTGACTTCAAGCGTGATTACACTTTACTATGAATAGGAGGAGAGCAGAGCCCGTAAGGAAAGCAGGAGCTCTGCTCTTTTATGTCGTCCTAATGTCCTAGAAATACAATTTGTCGTCAATACTAGAAAAAAAGCAGAAAGATAAAGGAGCCATGTACTATGTTTGTATGTTGCAAGGAGCATGTTGAAATCGCGATTGATGATTTTGTAGACGAATATGAAGATGCACCAGATATCTATAAATTAAAGGAAACCTCATTTACAGCTTGGAGCGTGCCAGCACGTTGTGATTTTTGTGATCGGGAACCGGTATTTCTCGTGGTGTAAGAGAATATCCACATGTGGGAAAATGCAGAAAACACCAATATATACACGAAGGTTGTGTATATGTGGATAACTTCTGTGGATAAATACATTTTTTCTGAGGATAAAGGAGTAAAACATGCAAATTTCAATCGTATCTGTGGGTAAGTTGAAAGAGAAATATTTGAAAATGGGAATTGATGAGTACGCAAAAAGATTAACTCCCTATGCAAAGCTTCAGCTCATCGAAGTCCCTGATGAGAAAGCACCAGAAAATCTAAGTGATGCCGAGATGCTGCAGGTGAAAGAGAAAGAGGGAGAAAGAATTCTAGCCCACCTCAAACAAGACACTCATGTCATTGCCATGGCTATTGAAGGTGAGATGTGGTCTTCAGAAAAACTAGCTAGTCAATTGGATCAGCTTGCAACCTATGGAAAAAGCTCCATTGCCTTTATTATAGGAGGATCCTTAGGATTATCCTCATCCGTCCTCCAAAGGGCCAATCAGCAGATTTCTCTCTCCAAGATGACATTTCCCCACCAATTGGTTCGGTTAATTCTATTGGAACAGATTTATCGCGGGTTTAAGATTAATAGGGGTGAACCGTACCATAAGTAAATGAGGTTTTTTGTAGTTTCAGTTTTCTAGAAAGGAACCTTTATCATAAATTCGGAAAAATGACTTTACTTTTTCATTTCAATATCTTTAATTATTATTTAAAATTATTCTATATATTATTTGTCTTTGTTGGGGGGGGGGTGTAAATAAGTGGAGGATTTTAGAAAAGCCCTAGATGAGTCAGTTAAAACATGGGCCAAACTGAGTGAAGAGTGGGAGAAGATTGAATCTAATAAATCGGACTATTTATCGCATGGGTATCCTTTTGATAAAGATTTTAGAGAGATATTGCATGATTTGATTGAGTGGAGAGAAAAGGTAAAAACAAACCTTCCTTAAAATTAGGCAAAGAGAGCAGTGATTATCTGCTCTCTTTGTTTTATTTTAGACTAGTGCTCTACCGTCAGTACCTTTGGATATTCTCGCATCTTCATCAGAGGTCAAACCATCATGTTCAATTTCAATTACAGCTAAAAATCCCTGTGTTATAGGATAGTTAGCTTTTGCCCATACATCAAAATAAGGGCTTAATTCTCTGAAATTACCGACTCGATCTGTTAGGTATTCGTACATTTCACGACTAGGAAGAATTAAAACTCCTCCTACAAGTACCCCGTTAATGATGCCTGTCATGATTTTGTTAAGTGCGCGATGAGAAGAGGCAATGTTGCCAGTTTCCCACTCGACTGCGAAAAACTTGCTTCCAACAGGGTGAACAGCATCAATTGGACCTGGTTTAGTGTTAGTAACACCTACGTCTAACCTATGCTCCAAGATCCAACCTTTAGCATTTAGCTGATGTAAGAAGGTATCTTTTATTGGCTTAACACCATTTGCCTTTTTTCCTTCGAAGAGTAGAAAATTTCCTGAATCGGAGGGATGTACCATTAAGGATATCGCCTCTTTAACTTGCGCCATGAGTTCATTTACTTCCGATTGCTGGTCTCCGACATTAATTAACTCAACTACTTGTTTCATTTTCATATATGTTTCTCCTCCTCGTTTGTGATCCTGATGGTAATAAATTGAATCAGGATCAGATGAATTTATTCTAAAATAATCGGGATCTCATGTCAATAAAAAGTTAAATAATGTGATCCTGATTTAACATAAAGGTAATTGATATTTTATTACATTAACTTAAATTAATAATAATGCTAAAATAGCATGTGGAGGTAAAGATCATGGAAAACAATAAACTATTTTCAACTTTAAATATAAATAATGATACTGAGTTGAAAGCCTTTGCCAGAAGATGTAACTTAACTGTTAAAAGGTTAAGATTCTATGCTGAAGAGCAAATTCTCCCTTCTGGAGATGATTTACAGCGAATTTTGGTGGAAAGTGGTTTAACTGAACTTCAATTTAAATTAAAAATGGGAGTCCTTGATTCAAGGATTCTTGAACTAATCGGGGAAAAATACGAAGAGATAGCTCAGTTAATAAACGAGGTAAATAATAATAATCAATTAAATGATAACGTGGAAATGGAACCAAATTTTTATACAGATTTAGGACAACTTTATCAAACTGACTGTTTACGGTTAATTGAATCCTTACCTAATGAATCGGTGGATCTAATTTTTGCAGATCCTCCATTTAATCTTAATAAAATGTATGAATCAGGCATTAATGATAAGTTAACTAAAGAAGAATACCTGAGATGGACTGAAAAATGGGTCTTGGGTTGTGTAAAACTGTTAAAAGAAGGAGGTTCCTTTTTCATCTGGAATATCCCAAAATGGAACACATTTACTTCAGAAATATTGAACAAACATCTAAACTTTAGAAATTGGATTGCTGTTGATGTAAAAAATAGTTTACCTATACAAAACAGATTATATCCGTCACATTACTCACTTTTATACTATGTAAAAGGAGAAAGACCAAACGCGTATAATGCTCAGCGTTTACCACTGGAAGTCTGTAGGCATTGTGGAGGAGACTACCGTGATTACGGCGGTTATAAGGATAGAATGAATGTTAATGGAGTTAATCTTACAGACGTTTGGTATGATATTTCTCCAGTGAGACATGGAAAGTATAAAACTAGGGGGAGTAATGAGCTTTCTCTAAAACTCCTTGAACGCATAATAAGTTTTGCAAGCAATGAAGGAGATACCGTGTTTGATCCGTTTGGGGGAAGTGGAACAACATATATTGTAAGTGAGATATTGAGACGGAATTGGATAGGTTCCGAAATAGGTCCCATAGACTCAATTATAAGAAGATTTGATGATATTCAATTCCATCAAGAAGTAATTAACAATATTCAATCAAATAAAAATGTATTATTTAATGATAATACAAGACATTTACGGATAATGAACAATCATTGGTTGCCAGAAACTTTAGGTAATAATAACTAGAAAATGATCCTCTAAGATAAGAAGCTCAAATCAAGGGAATAACTGTTCCCCCTATAAATGAGTAATCTAAAGGCTACCCAGGGTAGCCTATTTTTTATTAATATTTTCAACTAAGGTATTCGTTTCTTTTCCCTATATTCCCATACTTTATCATGTAAGGATAATATGTTTTCTTCAAAGTTTTCATATTCTGGGCCATATTCGAGAGGATAAATATTGTAACATTCTTGCCAGTATTTTTTTATTTCTATGTCGATACCCTGTTTAATTACTACATAGTGAGGGCTACTTGAAGAACTTGAGTTTGCAACCAGTTCGAGAATGAGGTTAATATCTGGATCATTTAAACTATAGCCCAAAAACAAAACTGTGTTTGTTAGAAAAAGGGAATTTAAAATATTATAAAACCCTGGATATTTCTTCTTTGCCTCGTTGTATTGTTTTTGGGTGAAGACTAAGCTATCTACGTCATCAATAGTACCGTGTGCCTTAATAATTAAATTTTCAGTTGTTTTTAAATTTGTAAGTATCTTTTTTGTCTCACTATAGTTTGCTGCTGTATAACCATGTTCATTACATAAATTCTCATAAATCTTGTCAAAGTTGGTTGTGACCACTATCTTTGAATCTATTGATTTGATATATTCATGTAATTTTGAAGCTTTGAAGTTTGGTCTGCTGAAGTTTTGCCTTAAATAATTAGCATAACGCCCAGGGTCACATGAGTCGACAATAGCCTGTAAAGCTAGTAGATAATTTCCTTGATCGACCATCCTTCTAATAAAAGCTAACTTTTCTTCAGTTGGTGTGCTAATTAAATCAATTGCATCATTAATAAACTCTCCCCACTTTTTAGGGGATTGCTCTTCATTGTTTTTAGCGGATGCAGAAACGCCAGCTCCTAGGAAAAGTACGCAACGTCTATAAGCAATTTCTTCAACCAAGTTGTCAGGCCAATTAATCTGCATCTTTATCACCTATATTAGTTAAGATCTTGTCACAAATACTTCCAAGCATTTCTTTATATTGTTTTACTGAACTTGTTTGTCCACCGACTACCCCATCAGTACGAGTAAGATTGTACATTGGTGCTTTATTTGACTGTGCTAATGGGACTAAGCTATAAAGATATGGTACATCTCCTAAATTCAAATTTTCAATATCTAAGCCGTCCCGAATAAGATAACCTAGATAATGCTCAATGGCACTTGGGACATTTCTTATAATCTGATCATAAGAAGCAATAGGACGCCTTCCTTTTACAAAGGTACGCGTTACATACTGTTGAATAGAGAACCCTATCAATCTAGATGTACTTTCTATGTCAAAATTGAGTGGATACTTTTGAACAGATTGATGGTCATGTTTATCGAATAAGAGAGTAATAGCATTTGAGTAAGAATGCATCCAATTTCTAATCCAAGTTGATATGTTGGATACACCGATCAGGCTGAAGATATCTGAACCCATTGGAGTTATTATAAAGTCAGTATTTACCAATATACTTCGATTCAGGGCACCCAATGAAGGGCCCACGTCTACAAACATATAATCGTATTCCGAGGAAGTTTCATAATGTTGTTTTAATAATCGTAGCCAATTAGTTTTCCTAAATCCTCCCAAATCGCCTCCGACACATTTGTTCCAACTATCACTTAATATATCTTCAATAATCGAAAGGCTCGGATGACCAGGGATAAGGTCTACATTAAAGCGATTATCTTCATGAGGGTATATCCCATCAATAAAGGATAGACTCGAATCACCTTCTTCAATTGGAGCCAAATAATCCATAAGTGTCGCCCGCTTAGCATCTTCCCCATAAAACTCCTGCCATTTATCTTCGGGAATCATCATTTGGGTTGAATTAGCTTGAGGGTCAGCATCTAAGAATAGCACCTTTTTTCCATACTGAGTTGAAATAAATGAAGCAACGTTGACAGCCAGTGTTGTTTTGCCGACACCACCCTTATTGTTAAAGAAAGTTATAACTTTCAAGCAAACACCTCCAATATCTATCTAAAGTTTAAGTTACTGGTATTGGGATAATTAAAAATACAGTTATATTCTACCATTATTTATACGACGGAATAGATGTTTTTCCGTTTCTCTTTTAAGAGTTACTCCTATGTTTGCGTCTTAACTCTATTATTATAAACTATTTAATTTAATGCTCTTTAGATGATGATTTTAGCAAGCGGAGTTATTAGTGTTTTTTAAGAATTAGTTAATCCTTTCATAATTGACTTTGGAATTCTCCATTCTCCTTCTTTTGTTTTATATGCCCCTTCAATCTTACCATCCTCAAGCAGCCTCTTAATCATTACAATCTTTCCACCACGCACTATCTTACTAAGTGATGAAACAGAGTAGACATGTTTATTATCCTTTATATGAGGTTCAAATTGTCCAACCTTTAATAACATTATTAAGAGATACTCAAAGGCCTTTTCTCCCATACTTCGATACCTCTGAACTACTTCAACTTTTTTGCTCATTAACTCACGAATGGTAACGGGATCATTATAAGTGGAAATATTTCTTCGGTGTTTCTTGATGCTTTGTGTAATCGAATTAATAGTTCGACTGGTGTTGGTACTACTAAAGTGATTGGACAGTTTTGGGAGCGTACTTACGGGACTATCTAAAATATCTTCTGGAACGGTGATAAAGCATGAAAACACCTTGTCTGGGTAAGAGTTAATTAACTTTTTAACTTCTTGGAGAAGTTGAGGATCAATTGGTGTGAGGATATCAAGTTGAGGAGTATCTTGATTGCGGAGCAGTACCCATGTGTTATCAATACGTCTTGCTATTACTCGACCATCCATACACAACTGACGAATAAATGACTTTTCCAAATTCCAGAGTTGAGAGGCTTCTTCTATACTCATTAACTGATCTAGGATTTCGTTTTTTACCCCAAACATAGTAACCATCTCCTTTTCTTAATACTACTAATTTACCAAAAATACACACAATTCTACAATCCGCATTATAATAAATGTAATTCAATATTAGTTAAAAGTGTAACTATTTTGAATATAAAGATATATTATAGACCTGATATTACAACTATATCAGTATGAAAGGATGATTGTTTTATGAGAATTATTATGACTAAAGCAGATGTCCAGGAACTACGGGAAGCTAACATTATACACCCAACATACATGAGTTACTTGGAAGAGGAATGGAGAAGTCTATATGATGCATTTTCTAATGGTAAACTGGATGAAAAGTTCAGTTTGAGAGAACACGGATATATGGTATGTATTGAGCCTGGGGATAACAACTTTATTCCAATGGGATTGCAGCACAGTATTATTGAATCAACTCCAGAATATGTTGATTTAATTGAATTAGATGACTTAGTCATATACAGGATAGGATTTCTTTATGATAACGACAGAATGATGCTCTTCTATTCCATTGCAGGTAGTCTAAATGAAGAAATTGAAGATTGGCTTTCTGAACAAGCAATGAATTCATAAACCTCTATTCCAATTCTAATGGAATAGAGGTTTTTATATTACCCAACAAAGGAGCTAATAAAAATGAAAAAGATAACGAGAAAACCACAAGATGAAATAGTAACTAGTAAGCAACCAGCTAAACGAGTAAATGTTGTCAGCATCAAGATGGTAAAGGAGTCTAGCATTCTTTACTCCAAACGAGCAGTTAGATCACCTGAGGATGCCTATGACCTGTTGAAAGGATTCCTTGAAGATGCAGATCGGGAGCACTTTTTAGTAGTCAACTTGTGCTCCAAAAACCGACCAAATGCTATACATGTATGCCATGTTGGAAGCCTAAATTGTTCAATTGTTCATCCTAGAGAAGTATTCAAAAGTGCCATTTTGTCTAATTCGGCTTCTATAATTGTCGCTCATAACCATCCTAGTGGAGATACAACTCCAAGTAGAGAGGATATAGAAGTTACTAGGCGACTTAAGCAAGCTGGTGAGATTCTCGGTATAGACTTGCTTGACCATTTAATCATAGGTGAAGATAAGTTCTTTTCACTAAAAGAGAATGGACAGTTATAGAAAAGAGGAAGAGTGATATTTCTTAAAACTATTAAAAATGACTAAAGGAGAGAAGTAATAGAAATGACCTACTATAACAAGATTACAATTGATGGAGAGGTCTTTTACCGAGATAGCCGTTGTTCTTCAACCGATGATCTTTTGACCGAGGAAGAGTTAATTGAGCAGTTATTAGAAGAGGTAGTGGCTGAGGAAATTGATATAGATGAATACTCCGTTAGGCAAGCCATTAAGCGAGTCGTAAATCAACAGGACCGACAGATGATTGATGACTATTTTCAGTACTTACTCTATAAGAAGTGATAGATTAATTCAAAGAAAGGGTGGATAGTATGCACTTATTGATAGCTATGCTTCAAGGTAAATTAGGTCGCTTAAAGTACTTTGTCCAATCTAAAAAAGCTGATTTTACTATGCTCCTAGATCTAGACACGGACCAGCAGGCGAAACTGCTCAGAGAACTGATTCAGCAGGTTGTTCCAGAGTGCTGCCATGTTGTAGGAAAGGAAGTCGTAGAAGGTAGGTTGCAAGCCGCTTTCCATCTGAAAGGGGGACATCAGTACACAGCAGAGGTTTGGCTGGACTCACCCCTTAAGAGTATGGCAAGGACCCTTGTCGATGAAGTGGTTGTACCCTACGTGCTGGACTTGTGGGAGCAAATGGAGCGGAGACGGAACCAAACAGAAGGGGGAAGAATAAGTGCGTAATTTAGCTAATCAATTAATTGATAGGATTGCAAAGCAACAATGGAACCTAGAACTGAATACAGATAATTTTGATTGGGAAAGTGTAATACTGTATAAGAACGAGATCGATCCCGATCTAATTCCCATAAATGACATCGACAAGCTTAGAGGTGACCCTTTAATAGTATGGTTTATGGATGTGCAGATTAATGAAGATACGGAATATTTAATGGGGTTAATTCAAAAAGAGGATAAACAGGGTTTTCAGTACCTGGTCAGCTTGATAAATGGAGAGAGAGTATGGAGTGATTTTGTAGATTAGCTAACAAAAATAAGTAGGGTTAAACGTTTGTTAAAAATTAAACACATCTCATGGCACGGTAATGGTAAACCTAGTTTTATTAACTAAATATCCTAATTGATAGGCTAATAAACCATGTCAAGATTTGGACTATACCGTAGTTAGCTTGAAAGGAGACGAAGCTAGGTGTGGGGAAAAGTAATCGTAACAGTAATAGTGGCTATTGCTAGTGAATTAGTAAAAGAACTAACAAAAAAAGATTAGAAGTTCAATAATGAGGAGCGATATAGTGAAAGTTTACCCTTGTTCGTGTAATTGCAATTGTACATTTTGCTTAATTAAATCAGCCATAAATATCATTGAAACATGAAGCCGTTGATGAATATGTAGAGTCAAAGGCTTTTTTCATTACTAGCAAAAATTAAGGTGGAATTTGTTAGGGGGAACTGAAAATTCAATTTTCACTATGTTTCCGTAAACAAATATATAGATATCTATGTAAATGTATACAGAAACGGAGTGGGCGGATATGGAAATAAAACAAGGAAAGTTTACAGAGGTTATTAAAAAATATGAACTAAAACGCAAGGAAGGAGAACTAAAAAACAATGAGGTTGTCCATGAGATTAATGATCAAAAGGAGGCTACAAGAAGAAAAATTTTAAGAAAGGAAAATTCAGATTATATAAGAGAAAATCAAGAGTATCACCAAGGAGAAGAATTGAATACCCCATTAAACAGTTTTGAAATTAACAGGGAAAGACATAGAAAACCGCCACAAAAACCGGTCCGTTTTGAAAACACTCACAAGCGATATACAAACTACCTAGAAAATAATTTATATATTACTATACAAAATCTCCGCAAAAGTGGTGAAATTGTTAGTATGACTTCACTTATTAATAATGCAGTGTTTGAGTATATAGCAAGATACTATCCTCATAAGATAATAGTAAAGCAATAATCTAGCCTATTCCCATAAAAGGGGAATAGGCCTCTTTTTTTAGCGCTTTCCTAAGCCTGCCTAAAGTGTTCATTAGGAGTTATGTGAGTACCTTCTATGATAAGATAGGTGTAGGAAACTAACTGTACAGGGTGGGTCAACATGAATTGTAATTTTGATAATCACACAATGGAAGCTATTCGGAATGAGTTACTAAATAACCATAATGAGACCTACACTCAAAGGTTAAAAGCCATATTACACAAAAATGAAGGTTATTCAAATGAAGAAATAGCTGCTTTATTGTGTGTTTCCACAGAATCGATAAGAAGATGGATCAATATTTTTTTGAAAGAAGGTTACAAGGGGTTACAAGACAAGAAGCGAAGTGGTAGACCTAGAGTATTGACAAAGGAGCAAGAGAGGAAAATAACAAAACTCTTGGCAGATGGTCAGGCAGAGTTTGGGCATCTCGCATCTCGATGGTCCATAAAAAAGGTACAGGACCTTGTTTCCCGAAAATGTCAAATTGAAATAAGCCAAACAGCAGCACATCGATTGCTTTCATGGATACAGGATTCAAAATCTGAAAAAAAATCGATAGGTGAGCAGCGGAAAATAAGGCGACAATTTGAGGAGAGTTTTCGTCTTATTGAAAGTAATGGGAGTAATACTGCTCATCCTGATTCAAAAAGAGAAAAAAGGCAGAAGGTTAATTACTGGTATGTCAATCGATTTTACATAGGGAAGTTTTTAGAGGGAACTGGAATTGTCAAGACTAACTACAATTATGAGATTTTCTGTGCTGTAAGCATTAGTGATATAGACCCTGTTGAAGAGAGCCTCATTGAATGTAAAGTAGTTACATCAAGTAGCCTTCATCCTCTAAAGTATTCTATATATCACGAGTTCCTGGACCGAATTATCCAAAAACATCATGTAACAAATTCCAACTCTAAACTATATATCATATTTCAAGATTTAGACTGGGAGAAGCGTTACGCCGAGGGGATTTATGACCCGAGTGTAACCTTTCTATATACCCCAGAAGTATCCAATGAATATAGAATTCGCCACTTTCAAGTAATGAAGTTGATTCAACGGATGCTTAAGAAATCGCTTAAAAGTAACAGTCTTAAACCAACGGATATATCTAGACAAATCAAAGATAGGTTATATGAGATATGGATTAGATCATTGGAGTCGTACAGTAAAACCACAAGACTTTTGGGAAAATGAAATTTCATAAGATTGATGAAAAACATTGATGGAATAAGACCTTTTTTTGAGGGTCTTATTTTTTTTCGTCTATTTCTCCTCGTTTCTGAGCTTCTAACAGTTTGGTCAAATCTGATGGATAACTAATTTTCCTTTATTCTAGGTACAGTTGCTGATAGACAGCAAGTTAAAAAACTTAGTTGAAAGGATGATGTCCACATGATGAAGGATGTTAGACAAACAGAGGACGCAAGAAATGATAGTAATTCCCAAAGAAATGATAATAGCTCATTTACCTTTCGGGCACCCAAAAGTAAGCCCTTGCCAAAGCTTTCAGGCCAGCCGTGCAAGCTGACGATTGTAAACACGGAGATGCATGGCAAGCGTCTTACAATTGCCCAAGATGTACTCGAAGTGATAGGCACCCAGGACGATGTGCAAATTGCGATTGTTGAGAATGGTATTGCTATTGGCAGTAACCTTTCAGTCAATAATACAAAGTTTTTCCTGCGGAAAAGCGGTAGGAAAGGAGTAATCTACTCATCTGAACTTGTTGATGAGCTTACTGAACTGTTTGAACTAGACTTCTCAGAAAAAACTAGCATTTCTTTCGCAGAAGTTTTATATCACGATATTGATGATCAAACCGCAGCTATATTTATTCTTAAGCATCAGACAGATTTAAACGCCATAGATGTAGATTTAGCGATGTCCAATGTTGATGAAGCGGATAACCAAGAATAGTAAGCTGAAAATTAAATATCAAATCTTTCATATTCAAACATAAGGAGACTAGATCCATGACAACCTTTAATCATAATGAAGAAGAGTTAATAAATCCATCCGAAGAATTGTCGCTTGTGCGTCCAACTCTTGAGGCGCTCATTGACGGTAAATATTCAACCACTATTATACAGTCGAACTTGGTTAAAGCTGGCGAAAAGGTAGCTCTTCGGCTTTTCTGCAAGTTTGAAGATACTGAAGGAAATGAATTGGAGCAGTCATTTCTCATCTATCCTAACTGGAAGTCTGGAACTCCCTTCCGAAAGCTTATGGAGTTATCGGGATGTATGCCTGATCCAGGACAGAGTTTAGTAATAAATAAATTAATTGGTCAAGTATTCTTGTTCACAATGAAGGTTGTATCCAAAGATGGTAGAGAATATGTCAACCTCGAAGAGGTGTCCAACATTGACGAGCAAGATGAATAATACTGCGAAAAAGCCTAAGGGGTAATAATTATTACATTGTTACCCCAATACGCAAGAAGAGATGTGATCAGATTGCTAATAAGCCTTATAACCAAAGCACTATGTTCACAACATTGTATCTATTACGCCATCAGCAAATAAATAAGTCAACGATAAATAAATGGATAGTTTGAGTAAAGCATTTATCAATTTATAGGAAGGGGCAATTGAGATGAACATTTTTAATGAAAATAACTTTGTCAGTATAACAGATTCAACTGAAAAGCAGTCCATTCCGGCATATTTCAAACTAGACTATTTTATAGTAAAAGGTAATAAATTATTTAAAATAGTCACAAACAATAAAGGCGAGCAGAAGGAAGTTGAAGTAGGCTTCGTTACACTTGTCGATTCCGTTATTAAGTGCATAGAGACTAAGGAAGTTAGCTTAAATTTGAAGTATTTCTCTTTTGATAGGTGGGAGTATGCCACCATTGATAGATCAAAGTTAGTTAAGCCCGAATTAAAAACTTTCCTAAGTATTGGGATAGATATTGGCGGAAGGAAAGTCGATGATGTCTTTGACTTTATTGATAAGCACGAGAAGATAGCATCCAAAACTTATACTCATTGTAAGCTGGGTTGGTTAATTAATGATGATAATTTAATTTTCCGTCATCATCAGGTCTATCAAGAAGGGATACAGCCCTTTTCTAAGTATATAGGCCCACTTCAAATAGAACCAAAAGGCTCGTACATGGAGTGGTTAAAAGTTGTAGAAGAACATGTTCTAGGATATACACCAATGGAATTAATATTAGCTGCAAGTTTTGCAGCTCCTATAGTTGGTTTATTAAATGTAACTGAAATCTCTGAAGTTGATTCATTACTTTTGAATATGGTAGGGAACTCAACAACTGGAAAAACAACTGCTGCTGTGGTTGCCGCATCTCCTTTTGGTAGTCCTAGCATAACGAATAATGGGTTGATTCAATCCTTTAATGGTACTCCTAATGCATTACAGAGTATTATTTCTGGAAATATGGGAGTAATCATCATATTTGATGAAACATCCATGAATAACCTTGGCAATAAGACCTTTACATCCCTCATATATAAGTTGGCTCAGAATAAAGATAAGGCTCGCTTAAATAAAGAATCCGTACTAAAGGATACTGAAAGATGGGCAACAGTAATGATTTTTACTGGAGAAGCTTCCATTCTAGAAAATGCTGATGCCAACGAGGGGCTCTATGTTAGACTTTTTGAATTTAAGAATGTGCAATGGACCAAAAGTGCTGAGCATTCTGAAACACTAAAAGATATTTTGGCCAATAATTACGGACATGCAGGTAGTCAATATGTTCAGTACTTATTGACTAAAGATCCCCAAGAAATTAAAGAAACCTGGCAAAGTTTTAAAAGGGAACTTGAGAAAAGATTGCCTGACTCGAAGTTTGCAAGTAGGGTGGGGGGGAAATTTGCTCTCATATTAACAGGTGCTCAGCTAGCTAATGAAGCTTTAGGAATGAACCTCTCAATTGAAAACATAACCGAAATGCTTATTGAACAAGAAGAGGCTTCCATGGATGTACGTGAATTGGCTCCTAAATTTTACTATGCTTTGCGCCAATACATTATTCAGAATAAAAGAAGCTTTAAGTACCAGGATGAAGAAGTTAATCCTAATCAAAAGATCTTTGGAAAGATTGAAGTCGATAGTGGCACATCGAATTGCTATATCTTTCCCATTATTTTAAAAGAAATTGCAAATGAGTTAGGGTTTCCTGACCTTCAAGTTCTTTTAGCTGAACTTAAATCTAATGGCTTCTTAAAGCATGATATTAAAAGAAGTATGTTAAAAAAACAAGTGTTCAGCAAAGATGAAGCACAACTCCGTAAAGAAGCAGTCGGTAATAAGAAGTACTCAACTAAGGGTGACTATACTTATTGTATTGTTTACAAGGGTAACATTCTAGAGGATTTTTACACATCTGAGAATGAGAAGATTAGTAAACTTGAGAGCTTTAATCCTAACCCTATTGCTAGGAATCGCAAGGTTAAAAGGAATCCTACTAGTCCTATGGATGTCTTTAGAGAAGATTAGAAAGAGGAGTGAAGAGACCATGAGCCCAATAGTAGCTGTTAAACAGTTTCTTAAAGAGCTAAGCAATAAAAATAGAAGTAAGGGAACAATTGATGAGTATCAAAAGGACCTAATGATGTTTTTAAGACATCTTCAACAAGAAGGTGTTGAGGATATAGATGATGTGGTAGGAAGTAACATGACTTCCTACCTTGATAAGCTAATTAATGAAAGAAGCTACAAGGCATCAAGTAGAAATAGGCAAATGAATACAATTCGTTCATTCTTTAAGTATTGTAAAAAAGCTGGATTTATTCAACAAAACCACGCTGAGCATTTAGAAAGACTTGAAGAAGAGAAGGTTGAGCGTGTCTTCTTAACATCAAACGAGGTGACAACACTTGTTGGAGCCATAGAACATCCACTTGTTAGACTAGTCATAGTTACACTCTTTTTTACTGGGGCTAGAATAACTGAATGTTTATCTTTGGAATTGGAAGACATTGATTTTGATCAAAAGACCATATTTATTAAAAATGGAAAAGGTAAAAAGTCAAGAAGGCTTCCTCTTCACCCAGAGTTGGAGAAGGCTTTAAAGCATTATATTGAAGGCTGGAGAGTTCGTATGGATTCTAAGAAGTTATTTCTAACTGGGAGATCTGGAAACCTTTCTGATGTCTACGTCAATAGGATCTTAAAAGAAACGGTAGATAGATTAGGGTGGAACAAAAAGGTGACTTGCCATGTGTTAAGGCATTCCTTTGCTTCTGAACTTGTACACAAAAACGTAAACATTGTAGCCGTAAAAGAGCTGCTAGGTCACTCTAGTCTAAAGACTACAAGCGGTTATGCTCATATCATGAATCAGGACATCGAAGATGCCATACAGCAATTGGCACTCTAAACTTTCCCTCAGTCCCCCCAGCAAATTGGGGATGAGAGAGAATTCTAAAAAAGAACGGAAAACACCCTAACTCAAAACCAACAAATTTTTCAATTAAAAGTAAGGATGTTTTCCAACCTAAAAATCTCTCACTTTCTAATAATAGTGAGGGAACTGGGGGAATAAATTAATTTTCAAGAATTTAATATAATTATGTCCCCTTCAAGTTATTGATTTTAATTTATCTTAAATATACAGGAGGAATTAACCATGAATTTCGATACAGCAAATAACTCAAAATACGATCTCTTAGTCAGTATGTTAGCTGAGATGGTCGTCACATATATGAATAGTAAATCTACTAAAGAACGAGATGAGAAGTTAGAGAAGGGTAATAAATTACTAGAGGATATTAAGGGGGAAGATGAATAATGCTAGCAAGAGCAGTAACAGATCAATTTAAAAAAGTAGCAATTTATGTACATGGTAATTCAGTAGAAGCAGAAGATAAGAATAGTGGTAGTTATGTTAAAGATCAGTTAGAGCTAATACGTGAGTGGTGTAGGGAACACGGTTATGAAGTTTATAAAGAGTATGTTGATTATGGTATCCGTGGCAACAAACCTAATACTCGTAAAACTCTAGAAGAACTTATTGCAGATGCTGAAACGAGGTCTTTTAATATGGTTGTCGTTTGGAAGGCAAAAGATGTGTCTAGAAGAATACTCCAATTGTGTAATACCATTGGAGTTTTCTATAGCAACAATATTACATTTAGGTCTATTTCTGATTCTATAGAAACAGAAACACCTACTGGAGTCCTTAACTTCCATATGATGACGGCTATAGCGGAATATGATAGCAATAGTAGGCGCAAAAAGAAACTTAGATTTGTTAGAAATTATGGATAAAAAAAACTTATTAATTTGTATAGACAAAAGGAGGATGAAGGAATAATGGTGGTAAAGGTCAATACTTTCTCAGAATTAAATGGAATTAAGGTAGCAATATATGCTCGTGTTTCAACAACAGAACAAGCTGAAGAGGGATACAGCATTGATGAGCAAGTTAGAATTCTTAATAAATGGTGCTTGGAGAATGGCTACGAAGTATATAAGGAATATATAGACCGTGGAGTTAGTGGGAAGTCCATTAATAAACGTCTTGCTCTACAGCAAATGATGGTGGATGTAAACGAAAAGAGATTTAATATGGTTTTAGTTTGGAAGACTAATCGCTTAGCTAGGAATCTACTTGATATATTAAAAATAGTAGATTTACTTCATCGAAATAATGTTACGTTTCGCTCTCACTCAGATAATCATGAAACAGAAACCCCAAACGGTAAATTACATTTTCATGTAATGGCTGCTGTGGCGGAGTATGAGAGAGCCAATATAGCTGAGAATGTCAAAATGGGAATGCTAGCAAGGGCTAGACAGGGGTCATGGAATGGTGGTAAAGTGCTTGGCTACAATACGGTGGAAACTACTAATAAGAGTAGTAGTAAGAAAAAGTCAACAAAACTTGTAATTAATGAAAAGGAGGCGCAAACAGTGAAACGTATATTTGAATTATATGTAGAGGGAAATGGCTATAAGTCAATTGCTAATACTATAAATAAGGAAGGTCACCGCAGCAAAAAGGGAAATTTTTTCTCAATAATAGCTGTAAAAAACATTTTAACAAACCCAGTTTACGTAGGTTTAGTACGCTATAACGTAAGAAGGGATTGGAATGATAAAAGGAGAAATAATATTAATCCAACCCCTATTATTCAAGAAGGATTGCACTCTCCCATCATTACTAAGGAAGTCTGGGATAAAGCTCAATCAATTCTAAAGAGTAGAACGGGAAAACCAAACAGAATTCATACTGGTGAATTCCCTCTTACTGGGATCTTAAAGTGCCCAAAATGTGGTGCTGGTATGGTTCTTGGTAGGACTACAAATAGAAGAAAAGATGGAACTAAAAGAGTTCTTGAATATTATGTATGCGGAGCATGGAAGAATAAAGGCACTAGCGTCTGTAATTCAAATAGTGTGAGAACCGACTATGCTGATGCATATGTATTAAATAAATTAAATCTAATATCCAACAGTAATAAGTTACTACATGATATTGTAGGGGAAATAAATAAAAATAATAATAATAGCTTAGATCCTTTGAAAAAGGACTATGAAGTGTTAAAGAAGGAAATTCATAGTATTCAAGAGAAAAAGCAGAGGATTTTAAAATTATATGAAGATGGCGACATTGAAAAGGTTGTTTTAAAGGAACGTCTAAATAAGTTAAACGAAGAAATAGCGTTGCTTGAGAGTCGCTTATCTCCAATTGAAGAAGTTGTTGAAAGCAATAAGACACAAAATGTATCTCTTGAATTGGTAAAAGCTATCCTTTACAACTTTAGTAATAATCTCAACGAGACTACAACACGTGAACAAAGGAAGCAATTACTTCATCTTCTAATACATGAGATAACAATAAATGAGGATCGGAAAATAGAAACGATACGTATTCAGATAAATAAAGAGGTTAAGAAATATTTGCTTGGTAATGGAGAAGAGGAGTCATTATTTATTGATGACTTCTCTTCTCCTTTTTGTGTTTATATCGATATTTAATTTTAAAAGGAGGTGAAAAACAAGCTAGAAGGATATCTAAAAAATTTAATACTTGAGGTTTAGAGAAGGATTTATTAAGGAATTATAGAGATATCAACAAAACAATTGGTAATAATACCCAATTTAGGAGGGGTTTATATGGATGTTATTGGTGTAAGAGGCTTAAAAAAATTGGCAGGAAGTACAACATTAGCTCCAACATTTACAACAATTTCTAATATAATTAGAAAAATAGTTAAAAATAATGCAAAACTTGATCAAGATGCACTAAAAGTCTTTCATAAATTACTGTACGATACTGGAAATGGTGTTCTAACATATCAAGAAGTATTTCTCCAAAGTGTTGCCAATATTCATTATCAAATAAATGAGCAAGAACAAGATTTTTTAATTAGGCTCCTTATGCGGATAGATGGGTTAAATACTAAAGACATTAATAAGACTGAACTCATAAAGGCATCCATTGAGGCAAGTAGTGATAAATCAGCGGCAATTATAAAATCGCATTTAGATTTACAAAAGGTATTCGCGTTTGGAGGAATTGCATGTCTTGCTATATTACTATATGGTAGGGTACGTCAAAAGAGCAATTTTGAAATAATAGATAATTGGTTAAAGGCAGCTGTTAAATAATTAAGTCAAGCATTACTCAATCATATTTATAATAAAGATAAAGGAAAAGAGAGGTCACTTTTGACTTCTCTTTTCCTTTTTGTGTTATATGGTTTTAGAATTCATCATTACTGGAACTGGAGTTTACATAAAAACAAGTGTAATGTTAAATCCTGTTAAATTTTTAAAATAAATGCAGGTTAATGGAATATATTGTCGAATAACCAGATGTTACTAGTTTTAATTTAGATTAACAACTGCGTAATAAGGGGGAATAAAAAAGAACACCTAAAGTTCGAGATATTAACTAATTAACTTTAACTAGAGAAAAAGGGGAGCGAATATGAAGAAGATAATTCAGACATTAGTTGTATCGTCACTACTTTTCAGTGGAGTAGCAGTTAGTTCAGCAGCAAGTGAAATATCAGTTAAAATTAATGGTCAAGTATTATCCTTTGACCAACATCCTGTAAGTATTAATGGAAGGACATTGGTACCATTAAGAGGAATATTTGAGGCTCTTGGTGCTGAGCTTCAATGGGATCCAAGTGAACAGATAATTGATGCTTATAAAGATGGAAGAATTTTGTTTAGAACAAAGATTGGTTGGTTAGGTGCCTACGTGGGTGAAGATAGTAAAGAGATTTCTCTGGATGTAGCTCCACAAATAATAAATGGAAGAACAATGGTTCCAGTTAGATTTGTAGGGGAGGCAGCAGGAGCAAGTGTAACGTGGGATGTATCTACGAAGACTGTCCATGTTTCAACAGATGAAGGGTATGTAGTTCAAAAATCCCAAAACAATTATGATGCAAGTGCTTATATTAATTATCTATCTAAATATATACCCCAGTACACAAGTAATCAACTGCAGTTAACTGAGCAGGCAATTCAAAAGTTAACAGAAGATCCTGGTTTATACTTTTCAAAAGATAGAGATATGATGTCTGTAGATAAGAATGCAAATAAATATTTTGCTGATAGAATAACTATTGAAGATATAACAAGAGTAACAATGGACAACAATGATATTCTTACTATTGCAATTGGATATACTGGTGGAAAAATTAATCCTATTACAGAAATCTATGAAAATCAGACTTATTATCAAATGTTCTACTTTGGTAGTAATAATGTAAAAAAGGGTGATAGTGTTACAGCAAGAGGAATCTTTGTTGGTAATTCAATCATTAATTTAGTAAATAACCTTACGGGATTGGAATATCAAGCACCTATCCATGTTATGGTAGCAGGCGATTTTTACAATATGTTAGATGAATATTTTTATCTCAAAGAGCTTGGAAAAAAAGAAGGTGTACTATTTGATGAGGAAACCAAAGAAAGATTGGGACTTGGGGAGAAGAAGTACGAGGGAGAAGAGGGATTAGTACAAGCTGCGGAAGAAGGTAGGCTAGAAATTGTTAAAGCATTAATTCAGTCGGGTATTGATAAAGACTCAATCAATCAAAAGGGAAACACAGCACTTATATCCGCATGTTTAAGGGGCAATAAGGAGGTAGTTCAGTATCTTCTTCAAATTGGTGCAGATATCAAAACTAGACAACAACCTAAAGGTACTGGACTATTCCTAAAGTATGATGCACTAATGGCTGCTGTATTTAGTAATAGCACGGAAATTGTGAAGCTTCTTTTGGATTCAGGCGCTAATCCCAATGTTAGTGACTCTCTTTTTAAACAGCCATTACTACAACAGGCTATTGATATGGGGAATAAAGATATAATTAAGTTATTATTAGATAATGGTGCAGATCCTAGTATAAAGAATAAAGATGATATGGACACTCTCCAGTATTTGGTATACCCATACGGGAGAAGGGTAGGTAAACCTAATGGTGAGGATACCATTAGTCTTGTTAAAATGGTACTGAATAAAGGACTAGATCCCAAACCAGTATATAATCACTTAAAGCGTGAATGGGGTCGCAGTGGAAATAGTGAAGTAATAGATATAATTGAACTGTTAGAGGATGCTGTAGAAAGTAATTAAGAAATACCAATAGTAAATTCTCATAAGTGCTTTAATCATATAGTTATTTTGATCATTTGCATATTTAAAAGGGGACTCGTGACTTATCAAGTTATTGATAAGTTGGGTACCCTTATTAAATGTTCAAAAGATAAAACAAACTCTATACATACTAGGAACTCTCACTTTATACAACCCATCCAAAAAGGAGAAATGAATTGGTGAATAAAATTGTACTCAATCTTGTACTATTATGTTTTATTTTGTTATTTACAGCTTGTGATAAAAAAATAGAATACCCTGATGGTAGAGTGAAGTATGAAGGTGGCTGGGAAAATAACTCGGAAAATGGGATTGGTAAGTCGTATTATGAAACGGGAACGCTTCAATATGATGGAGAATGGAAAAACGGGAAATGGAATGGCAATGGAAAGTACTATTCAAATAACAATTATCTAGAGTTTGAAGGGCATTGGGAGGAAGGAAAACTCAATGGAAAGGGAAGGGAATTCTTTTCAAACGGTAAAATAAAGTATGATGGGAACTGGGAAGTGGGAAAAAAGACAGGACAAGGAAAATATTACTCTGAAAGTAGTGGAACCCTAAAATATGACGGAGATTGGAAGGATAATGAACTAAACGGAAAAGCTAAAGAATACTATGAAAATGGAAAAATAAAATACGAAGGAGATTGGAAAAACGGTAAATGGGAAGGGACAGGTACGAGTTACCTAGATAATGGTGAAATAGAATTAAATGGTAACTGGTTAAATGGTAATTTTGTTTTTATAGTAGAACCTCTATTACAAGGTAACAATGATTTAAACTCAATTACTTGCCATAATAATACATGTATTGCAGTTGGTGAAAATGTAGATGTTTTTGTAGATGGAAGTTGGCAAGCATGGATGGGGGCTGACATTAGTAACGAAGCGTTAAAGAATGTCTATTTAAATGATATTATGTGGAATGGTAAGTCATTTATTGCAGTAGGGAGTGGTGGAACTTTAGTTACTTCAACGGATGGAATAGATTGGTCATTAGTGGACAGTAAATTATTAGATGATATAAATTCTATTGGTTTTAATGATAGTGAATTGGTGGCAGTAGGAAGCTATGGATGGATAACTACATCAAAAGATGGAGTAATCTGGAGAGAAAATGACACTGTATATAACCAGTATTTTGGGATGGGTGGTTATCTGGAAACTGTCGTATGGGGTAGAGACCAGTTTGTTGCAGGTGGGATAGGGGAAGTATATACATCACCTGATGGTTTGAATTGGACTAATTACAAAATAGATACGGAAGAAACAATTAATGAAATATCATGGAATGGTAATAAATATATTGCTGTAGGTGATAATGGAATTATATTAGAATCTCAAGATGCTATCAATTGGCTAAAGAGGGATTCTAAAATAAGTGAATCATTAAAATCTGTTACTTGGAATGGTAAGCGGTTTATGACTGTTGGGACAAAGGGGACTGTACTTAGTTCTAAAGACGGAATTGATTGGTTAAAGCATGATACTGGTTTTGAAAGTAATTTATCTGATGTTACTTGGGATGGAGAAAAGTATTGGTTAGTAGGCGATGAAGTAGTCCTTACATTATATTAACCTGAACCTAGCCAATATATATATTGAGAAAACAGACTAACATTTACGGGTTCTCAGATAGTCATTGGGAATCCGTTTGGTTTTGCAAGAAAGTGTATTTTAAAATTTACAGGTAGTTTAGGGATTGGTTGGATAGGGAAAATATTTAACGATGGCTTTGTACTATTTGATTATTTAGAAGTTGTGATGTAGATGCTCTGAAGAAACAAAGAACATGGAATACATTTGTATCAATTTATACTTACTATGTTAGAAATAGTATAAGAACCTTGCTAGGACCGAGTAAATTATGTAAAAAACCTCATTTAGATCTGTTGCGGTGAACCGTATCACAAATAGTGGTAAAGCAGAAAGTAGAGATTGTTATAGAAAAAGATATGTTAAATTAGATATTTTTTTTTGGTAATAAAAAGGAATCTGACAATACTCTAAAGAATAATAATAATTAATACAACTTTCGACACACAAAACGGCAGAGTGCCGTTTTATTTTTTTTTGTTACAAACAAAAGTTGCTGTAAATCCCTTTTCGATTAGAAGAATTAATTTAAGCTATTAAATTGATAATATTTAAAGTTTAATGCTCCTATGACATATACAGGATTGGAGGTTAGTATAATGATGACTATTGCTAGTTATATGAACCTACCCTATGATTTATCAGGTTCTCTTTCAAAAAATAGATTTAGAAATGAAATGTTATGGGGATTAAAAAAAATACTTGAATTATACAGGACTAATAAAGATTTTACTGTAGTTTTTGATTATAAATGTGATGTAGAGGTTCACCTAAGTGATCGATTTGAATTTTATCAATTAAAAACACAAAATGATTTTGGGACTTATACAATAAATAATCTTATAAAGAAAAATAAATCAGGAGATTCAGTACTTGGAAAGGTATATATTCTAAAATACAATGAAAATGGCGATGAACAAGATGAAATTTTAGTAGCAGTAGTATCTAATGCCCCTCTTAATGATGGAATTAAGGTTCATACAAATTGTGAGTCTGTTTTGCTACTAGATATCGATGAAGAAGCAATTAAAAAAGTAAAAGAATCAATAACTAAAGAACTAATAAAGCAACAAGATGTAAAATTAACTAATACATTCTTTTTAAGAACAAGTATGGATCTAATTAACCCAGAAAAAACCTTAATAGGTGAATTAGCACTCTTCTTTGAAGATATATTTAATACTGAGGTTAATAAAATAAATTCTCTCTATAGAGTTTTATATTCTGAAATTTCTTCTAAAGCATCGTATGAGTTAGAATTAATCACATATGATGAGATTTTAAATAAAAAGGGAATAAATAGGGTAGGACTCACTCGAATTCTAAACAAATATATTGATAATACTGATAATGCAATAAATAAAACTAGGGATTATATAGATAATTACTATAAAGATAACTTCAAAATTAGATTTGAATTAAAAAAGGCTTTAAACCAAGTGTTAATTCATTTGTCGACTAATAAGAGCATGAGAATGTTGGAGCAAAAAATTGCAGACTACATTACGTATAATATAGGTGCACTCCCGGATACAGATTCTGAAATTGTGGAATTAATTTATAACACTTTTTTAGATAATAAACCAATTGAAATGAATAACGGAGAATTGAAAATTTTAGTATTAATTACGCTGAAGCGATATGAGGAGGGTCTATATGAAAAGTCTGTTTCTTAACACCCTTTTCATATTTGAATACAAGAATAAACTGGCTAAAAGGGTGGACTTCCATAAAGGAATAAATGTCATTACTTCAGATAAAGCAAATGGGAATGATCTTGGAAAATCAGTTATTTTAAAGAGTATATATCATACACTTGGAGCCGATAGTATATTTGATAGTAAATGGAATGCTTTTGATAAGGCGTATCTTCTAAGCATAAGTGTTAATGAGACTGTGTATTATGTATATAGAAGCGGGAATTTATTTAAAATATATAATGATAAATTCGAAAAAATATATAGTACGATGAATAGAACAGAGTTAGCTGAATATTTAGCTAATGTATATAATTTCACAGTGAAACTACCTAATCGTCAAGAAGATCAACTTGAGATTACTCCACCAGTTTATAGTTATATATTAAATTACGTGGATCAAGACCACATGAATGGGACAAAATTCTCATCATTTAGAAGTTTATCACAATATCCAGACTACAAGGAAAAAGTTATTTATACCCACTTTGGTATTTTTAATGATGAATATTTCGACTTACTAAAGAAAATAGAGGTATTGAAAAAAGAAGAAAAGATGCTAAAGGATGAGAAACAAGTTATTGATAACATGTTAGAAAAAATAAAAGGTTATCTTGAAGGAATTGATGCTCCCACAGATCTTAGTCTATTAAACATTGAACTAGATAGAAAAAAAGAAGAGTATACAGATATAGTTGTGAGACTGAAAAGGGTGAAGAACAGTCTTGTAAATATTAGAAATAATAAATTTGATTTAGAGGCAAATATTAATGATCTTGTAATAAAGTACAAAGAGGATGGCAAGATATTTAATAAAATTAATCATAAATGTCCAGTGTGTTCACAAGAAGTAGATGAACTTGATTTAAGAATAAAAAACAGTAGCCAGTTAGAAGATTACTTTATCATGAAAGACGATCTTGAAGGAATGTTGTTAGAAGTAAATAGGAAATTGAAAATTAAAGAAGAAGAGTATAGTAATCTATTAAATTTATTAAACACTTATGAAGAAAACCTTAAATTTAATGAAACAAAAGTTTCTGATTCTTTAAAACATATGGGTTATATGGAAACTCAAGAGAATATGATAAGGGAGTTAGGTACAATTAACAATCGTTTGAGTTCAAACGCAAAAGAAATTGAAGGGTACAAAAATAAAATAAAGAAATTTAATGAATTAAAGAAAAAAGCAAACTCTTTATATGAAGAATATATGACTGAGTTAAAAGATAGATTTGGGTTAGAGGAAATTGGTTACGATAAAATTAAAAATATTACACAGAACTATGAAGCAAGGGGTAGTAACAGGGCAATATCAACAATAATTTGGTATTTCAACTTATTAAAAATAAAAAATGAGTTAAATCAAGATGCCATTAAATTCCCCTTAGTTCTTGATAGTCCCAATAATGTTGAGTCAGATGATACTAAAGAAAAGGCATTATTTGAATTTGTTTTCAGCAATATACATAAAGATACACAACTTATTCTCTCAACTCTAGGGTTTAATAAGAGTGACTATAAAAATGTGGAAATAGATAAAATTATTCAGTTAACTAATGAAAAATACCAAGTATTAAATAGTTCTGATTATGAAAATAACAAAGAAATATTAAAGTTTATTTTTGAAAAATAATTAAGAGGTTATATCTGAATTTAGTTTGTTAATAACTTAGGACTTAACTTTTGAATTTTTGATTTTTCGAAGTGCTGGATTTAAGGCTTATATTAAGGGAATTGAATAAAAGACTAAAAAAGCGACTGAGATAAGTCGTTTTTTTTATACGCTGTTATTGATAAAACAATTAACCAAGCACTTTCACTATGAACGTAAGCTACTTAACAAAAAGTTGTAATTAACCCTAAACAAAGGATTTAAAATTAGTGTGTGGAATAAGTATAAAGAACTATTTTATGTTTGCTGATCGGAGGGATTCAAATGAACAAAAAAGACCTCTCAGAACGCGATATTTGCACCAAGTATATAACACCTGCATTGGTTCAATCGGGATGGGATCTGCAGAAGCAGATTCGAGAAGAAGTCACATTTACTGATGGGCGAATTATTGTGCGTAAGAAGGTGGTCACACGTGGCGAGAAAAAACGTGCTGATTACATTCTTTATTATAAAGCAAACATACCTATTGCAGTTATTGAAGCCAAAGATAATAAACATTCTATTGGTGCAGGGATGCAACAGGCTATTAATTATGGAGATATTCTTGATATTCCATTTGTATATTCATCGAATGGCGATGGTTTTCTAGAACATGATCGAACAGCTTCCACTGGAACAGTTGAACGGGAACTTACTTTGTCTCAATTTCCTTCCCCAGAAATGTTATGGCAACGATATAAAATAGCAAAAGGAATTGATACTCAATCCGAAGAAACGATAGTTGAGGATTACTATTTTACACAAGACTCTAAAAGCCCTCGTTATTATCAACGTATTGCGATAAACCGGACAGTCGAAGCTATTGCTAAAGGAAAGAATCGAATCCTTCTTGTTATGGCAACAGGTACGGGTAAAACTTATACTGCGTTTCAAATTATTTATCGCCTATGGAAGTCCAAAACCAAGAAACGGATTTTATTTCTTGCTGATCGAAACATACTAGTTGATCAGACTATGACCAATGATTTTGCTCCGTTTGGCGATAAAATGACCAAGATAAAGAATAGAAAGATTGATAAAGCTCATGAAGTATATCTCGCTTTATACCAAGGTATATCAGGCACAGAAGATTTTCAGAATGCATACAAAGAGTTTTCTAGAGACTTTTTTGACCTTATCATTATAGACGAGTGTCACCGCGGAAGCGCAAAAGAAGATTCGGCATGGAGAGAGATCTTAGATTATTTCACTTCTGCTACTAATGTTGGACTTACTGCAACACCAAAGGAAACTAAAGACGTATCAAATTTGAGTTATTTTGGCGAACCTATCTATACATACTCGCTAAAGCAAGGTATTGAGGATGGCTTCTTAGCTCCATATAAAGTCATCAGAGTACTGCTTGATAAGGATGTTGAAGGTTTCCGACCCACTAAAGGGCAGAGAGATAAATATGGATATGAAATTGAAGATCGTGAGTACAACATTAAGGATTATGACAAAAACCTCATTCTTGAGAAACGTACACACACGGTTGCAAAAATGGTATCAGACTACCTTAAGGCTAACCAATCTCGGATGGCAAAGACAATCTTCTTCTGTGTGGATATTGATCATGCAGAACGTATGCGCCAAGCACTTGTCAATGAAAATGCTGATTTGGTCGTTAAGAACTCTAAATATGTAATGCGTATTACAGGTGATAACGAAGAAGGTAAAGCAGAATTAGACAATTTTATCGATCCTAACGAACCTTACCCTGTTCTTGTTACGACAAGCAAACTTATGACAACAGGTGTTGATGCGAAAACATGCCAGTATATTATTCTAGATTCCAATATTAATAGCATGATTGAGTTCAAACAGATTATTGGACGGGGCACAAGAATTCGGGAAGATTTCGGAAAGTTATACTTTACGATCATTGATTTCCGCAATGTGACAAAACTTTTTGCCGATCCTGATTTTGACGGTGATCCTGTTGTCATTATTGATCAACCCGAAGGTGATATTCCTCCTGAGAATAATGAATTTAATGAGGGGGACGAACCTACGAATAATGATGGTTTGGATGAGGGTTCAAATGGTAATTCGCCTGATGGTGGCGGAGAAATAATCAATGAGTCACCAGCCAAATATTATGTACACGATGTAGAAGTCAAAGTGTTAAATCATCGAGTGTATTACTATGACAAAGATGGTAAACTGATTACCGAATCGTTGATTGACTACACGAAGAAAAATGTAAAAAACGAATTCAAGTCACTTAATGATTTTCTTCAAAAATGGAATTCCGCTGACAAAAAAGAAGCAGTCTTAGAGGAACTTGAAGCACAAGGGATATTACTGGATGAACTAAAAGATGAAGTTGGTCAAGATCTTGATCCGTTCGATCTCATTTGCCATGTAGCATTTGATCAACCCCCGCTCACACGCCGCGAGAGAGCAGATAATGTAAAGAAGCGTAATTATTTTACGAAGTATAGTGATCAAGCAAGGCAAGTTTTAGAAGCACTTCTTGAGAAATACGCAGACGAGGGAATCGAGAACTTGGAAAGTATTGAAGTGTTAAAGATCCCAGAATTTCAGACCTTTGGTTCGCCAATCGAAATAGTTAAACGATTTGGTGGGAAACAAGGTTATATGACAGCCATAAGAGAATTAGGAAGATTAATTTACACAGCCTAGAGGTGTTTGGAAGGAGAGTTAATAATGTCTGTTTCAACAATAATTAAATCCGTACAGGATACAATGCGTAAGGATGCGGGTGTCGATGGAGATGCCCAGCGCATATCTCAACTGGTTTGGATGGTGTTCTTAAAAGTTTTTGATGCCAAGGAAGAAGAATGGGAATTAATGCGTGATGAGTATCGAGCTATTGTTCCTGAAGGATTACGCTGGCGTGATTGGGCAGCCAATGATGAAGGCATGACAGGTGATGAGTTACTAGACTTCATCAACAATAAGCTGTTCAAGGAATTGAAAGAAATGGAACTGGACGAATATAGCGATCCAAAAGCTTTTATCGTTAAAGCTGTATTTGAAGATTCCTATAACTATATGAAGTCTGGCACGTTAATGCGTCAGGTGATTAATAAGCTTAATGAAATAGATTTTACAACTCAACAGGATCGACATATGTTTAACGATATCTACGAGAATATATTGAAAGATCTGCAGAATGCCGGTAATGCAGGAGAGTATTATACTCCTCGTCCTGTCACACAATTTGTTGTTGATATGGTTAATCCAAAACTCGGTGAAAGAGTGCTGGATTTCGCATGTGGTACTGGTGGGTATTTGACAAGTACAATCGAACACTTTAAGACTACAGGGCAAATCAAAAGTGTTGAAGATAATCAAATATTGCAGGATACCATTATGGGAATCGAAAAGAAACCTATGCCCCATATGCTTGCAGTTACTAATCTGATTCTCCACGATATTGATACGCCTAAAATCAAGCATGACAACTCGCTCACGAAAAATGTGCGGGAATACCGCCCTGTTGATCAAGTAGATGTAATAGTGACTAACCCCCCATTTGGTGGAATTGAGGAAGATGGAATTGAAATTAATTTCCCAGAAAAATTTCGTACAAAAGAAACTGCAGATTTGTTCATGGTATTACTTATGTATCTTCTTAAAGATGGTGGTCGTGCAGGAATTGTTCTGCCTGATGGCTTTTTATTTGGAGAAGGTGTTAAGACCGCAATTAAAGAGAAGTTACTGGAAGAGTTTAACCTTCATACGATTGTTCGATTACCAAAAGGAGTCTTTGCACCATATACGGATATAAACACTAACTTGTTATTTTTTGAAAAAGGCAAACCAACAGAAGAAGTATGGTATTTTGAACATCCCCTTCCAAGCGGATATAAAAACTATACGAAAACTAAGCCTATTCGTTTAGAAGAGTTTGAACTTGAGAAACATTGGTGGAGTAATCGCTTAGAAAATGGTCAAACTTGGAAAGTAAGTATTGAGGATATTAAGAGACGTAATTATAACTTAGATATAAAAAATCCCAATAATATGGAACAGGAAGAATCTAAGTCGATATCTGAAGCTATAAGCAGTCTCAAAGCCTCACAAGCTAAAGTTATTAAGCTACTGCAAGAAATGGAAAAGGAACTAAAGGTATGAAAAAATATAAGGTTGGACAAATACTGAACAGAGTAAAAGAGACCATTATCATAGAAGATGATCAAGAATATAAACGATTAACAATTCGAATGTATCACAAAGGTGTTTGTTTGCGTGATACTGAATTAGGCATCAATATAGGGACGAAGAATCAGTTTATCGCTCGAAGTGGACAGTTTATTATGTCTCGTATTGATGCGAGAAATGGTGCATTTGGTATTATTCCCGATTCAATCGAACAAGCAGCAATTACAAATGACTTTTTAAGTTTTTCAGTAAATGAAGAGATTGTAGATATACAATTCTTCGAACTTTACGTGCAAACGAATAACTTCATGCAGCTTTGCTTTGAATCTAGCAAAGGTACAACAAATAGAAAACGAATCAAGGAAGAAGTATTTTTAGGGTTTGAAGTGTATTTTCCGGAAAAAGACAAACAAATTCAGATAGTAGATAAGGTTAAAAAATTACAGTTGATTAACGAGACACTAGGTTCAGAATTATTATTTCAAACACAAGACATTCAATCTCTCCGACAATCTATTCTCCAAGAAGCGGTTCAAGGAAAACTTATACCACAAAGTTCAAATGATGAGCCTGCAAGAGTATTGTTGCAGAAAATTAAGGCTGTGAAGGATGGCTTACTAAAAGATAAGAAAATAAAGAATGAATATCCATATTCACAGATCACGGATGACGAGAAACCGTACGAAATTCCGCAAAGCTGGGGATGGATAAGGCTAGGTGAATTGGCTAGCTTTATTGATTACAGGGGAAAAACACCTGTAAAGACCGAATCAGGAATACCTTTAATTACAGCTAAAAATGTAAAAATGGGCTTCATAAGCACTGAGCCAAGAGAGTATATCGCTGAACATGAATATTCGAATTGGATGACCAGGGGAATTCCCGATTATGGAGATGTGATATTTACTACGGAAGCTCCACTAGGAAATGTAGCACAATTAAATATTGAAGGAATATTTGCTCTTGCTCAAAGGACTATCACTTTTAAAATATATTCGGGGTATTATCCAGTATTTCTAAAATATGTGTTAATGAGTAAGTCAATTCGAGAAAGTATTCTTAAAAAAGCAACAGGCACAACAGCACAAGGTATAAAAGCAAGTAAACTTAAGCAAATAATAGTGCCAGTCCCACCGCTAGACGAGCAAAAGCGTATTGTTGAGAAGGTTGATCAACTTATGGCGTTATGTGATGCATTGGAAAATACCGTTATGCAGTCGAAGCAAGAAAGTGAGATGCTATTACAAGTTGTTCTACAGGAGGTTTTTGGATAGTCTGAAATTGTAAATAATAATATAGAGTATTTATAATTATGATATCCAAGCAGAAAGGTATTAACGCTAGTCAGTAATATTCTAAGCATTAACATAAAATGTAAATAATCTACAAAAATAACTGCAATATTTAATGAGAGTATGTTCGACCTCGTATATCCGCTCAATTGGTTTCAAGAGAACCTGATTGATATTATATATGGTAGTTAACAGAGTATGTGCAAAATAGAGTTGTTAATGTTAAAAGGATTGTAGACCGAAATTCTAGTCGGATTCTATAATCATGTTAGTCGACTTAGCGTTCCTTGGCGTAGTAAATGTGACTGTTTAGCTTTTTGTTTTCAACGAAGAGAGGGTGGCTCTTTATGCATCATCTCTTTTCTTTTAACCTTTGATGTCGGTATCGTTGGAAATTTGTTTTGTTGGAGCGCTAATTGGGCTATACGATCAGAATCCGCAAAGCATCGGGGACTGTTTCTCTAAAAAGTAGAGTTATGGTCGCTTATTTCGTATATTTTATCTATTGTTACAGCAAGGTACAGGAAAGAGCAGTTTTTATAGCAATTTAGCTCATTTTCATGGAATTTACTCTGCCAATAAGCTTGTCATATCCCCAAGAAGTGCTTTATCTTAGGGGTAAAAATTGGTGCAGTTTATGTGCTGTATTTGTGACTAATCTTGCGTGGTAGCAGTTGGCGTGGCGCTTAGTATTTTACTGTCTGAGTCACTTTCGTCTGTTGTAAATTATGAACTCTCCGTTCACATGTTTTTTGATAGACTGTTGACAAGAGATTGTCGTTATTTGTAAAATTCCCTTAATTTAAAGGGAGAACAAGATCTTCAACGAGAGGAGTTATCTTTAATGTTGAGATTGGTTAAAGAGCGTGAAGTAGTTGCAACACCTAATCAAATACCGAACCCAGTCGAAGCTTTGTGGGAGATCGAACTGCTATACGGCAAACATCCCGCCTATACAGAGTTTACATACGCAGTAAACTTCACAACACGTCTTGAGGGGAATGCTTCGAAGTGTTTCTTGGTAATTGATCTGCGCGAGAGATTTGATGAGTATCTGAGAGATCTTAATGTTTTCGGTGCAATGGAAAGGGCTGAGTTCCATAAAGTTATTGATTATGTGAAGTACCTTAAAATAAATGGATTATTTAGAAGAGTTCCAAACCTACTTACTGTAATGGAGGGGTCTGCCAGCACTGATGAGAGCTTTGAATTGTTTGAGATGGTAGTGGATGCTGTTTTTAGCGATTCCGATGCCTTTCCGACCATCAGCAGTAATGCGTATAAGCATGGTGTTAGTTTTGGAGTTATTCTAGACACGGAGCAATATGTTTCTAAATATGGAAAGAATGTAATAGGTGTAACCACAGAGGCTTTACTGGAGATACTTGATCTTGATGGAAACTCAAAGAACGTGCGTTTGCTTGAGATCGCTAGGGGTTGGAAGGAACAGGGGTTACTTTTGAAGAAAAGTCGTCAGGCACGATTACAGGAGCCTATAAAGCCTAATATTAGCTCCAATGAGGTCAAGCGTTTTTATATTTTTAGGATTGATGGTATAGCTCAAGAATAGCTTTTGGAGGGTTTAAAAATGACCTCAGTAAGGCGAGTAAGTAGTTTAGATTTGAATAATTCACACCCTCATTCGGTCATCTCGTATATCGGAGGAAAGTCGCAACTTATCCCGAATATAGTACCAATAATCACCTATGCGGCTAACACATATGGTCTAAGTAAATATTATGAGTTGTGCGGTGGTGGAGCTCGTATGTTGTTGAATATGCCTGTAACTTTGTTTGAACATAGGGTCTACAACGACTTGGACTTGGGGTTGTGTAAGCTATTCGCTTGTTTAGGCGATAAGAGATACTTATACGATCTTATGGCTTTACTAGAGGACTTAGGTTGTAGTGAAGAAGTGTTTCTGCAAGCAAAGCATGCTCGGGAATTTGAGACTCGCATGCTAGCAAGAGGACGTGTTGAATGTGAGTTAGATCGAGTGTTAGCTGCGGCATATACCTTTATTTTAGCGATGCAGAGTCGAGCAGCGGATATGAATACTTTTGATAATAATCGAGTAAGAGATAGAAAGAGGCTGCGCTCGTATTTTAAGAGGGTACATCAATTAGATAGATTTTTCCCAACACTCAAAGATGTTGAGATCACACACGGTGATTGTCTTGAACTGTTGGATTGGGTTGGGAGTAGGGGTGACTCCTTTGCTTATATCGATCCACCATATATACCTGACAGTATGGTTAATGAGAACCATTACGGTGAACGCTCATGGGTGTTGGAGGATCATGTAAATTTAGTAAACAAGTTACTTTTTACTAATATGAAGGTCGCTCTTAGCGGTTATGATAACGATTGTTACGATCGATTAATTAAGGCTGGTTGGCAGCGATTGTATTTAAAAAATGTACATGTGAGTAGTTCAGCAAGTGGTCGAAGAAAGCAAGAATATATTTGGATAAATTTTCCAATTCCTTACTCTTTGATTGAAGAAGTGAGCTTAATCGATTACATTGAATATTGACTGGCAGTGGTTTTAAAACCAGTGAGTGTCGCTCTAAAACCTGCAAATTGCCATTAGAACCAACAAAACCACCGAATACCAGTGTGGATTGACTTCTGTGATAACACATGTGGGACTAATACTTTTTATTTTGCTAGGGGAAATCTCTAAATTTCAAGAGAATTTTTCGAAGCTAGTATATGTTATTAAGTCAAATCATGCCCAACTTCAACAAAGAGAACGAGTTGACATTGAACCTGATCCGATTCGCTAAGATCACTTCAATGGATCAACTCGTTTTTTGTTCAATTCGGGTTATTTTCTTCTTTTTTTTGGTTTGGAAGTCACATTCGATTATTTTGGTTTGTTGTAGGTATAGTGGTCATTGTTGCCTGTTTTCATCTCTAAAGGGGTATTATGTTTTATCAGGTCTTTCTGTTTTATGGGGAGAAGAGAACCATTTGGGGAACGGTTTTAAGATACCTTCTACATAGGTGTAGTAAAAATCGTCTCTAAAAATGGAGGGTTATTGGAATGTATAGGGAAAAATATAGGGCAATGGCGTGTGAAGAGGTCATGGCTGAGTTGGGTATTACAGCGGTTGTGACAGATCAGCATCGTGTGATGAAGGAGATTCTGGATAATTTTATTATGATCTCAGAATCTCTTTATATCACTTCTGCACGAAATAAGTGGTTGTTGGTACACTCTGCTGGTTTTGTATTCTCAGGTTTCCATCGCTACGGTAATATTTCTAAAGTTGGTGATGATGTTCTATTGAGGTATAGGGATCTGGTCAAAGTGATGTATTGCGGTAGAACAGGAATAGTTAATACTTCCATGGAGAATGTGCAGTTAGAGAAGGGGCATAAGGATGGGTATCCAATTGTATGGTTTAGCAAAGAGTATCCCTATTTGCCAGGAGGTAAACCTGTATATCTTAAAGCACACCTTATTATTCTAGCGATCAGGGAGGGCTATGAGACTCTAAAAGCCATAGGAACAGATCGGACACATGACGCTCACCACATTCGTGGGGTTGAGAACGGCAATGCGCTTGAAGACATCGAATTGTTGGATCGTAGGGCACATAGCGTTCTACCAAAGAGGAGATAGCTGCTTTTCATATTTGGGCATTTTAAAAATACAATCGTGTAGCAGAGCCTTTGGGTTCGCACTCAGATTGTATTTTTATTTTCAGGGGTATTTGTTGTTGAGAACTTCCATTTATATGGAGTTTAAGGTGCATCGGATTTTATCTTAGTCTGAAAGGTTACTCCTAAAAAATGTCGGTATTTTTATTTTCTGTTTTCTGCGGTGGCTAAAACGCTTGTTAACATTGGCTTTAGCTGAATGGGTACATCGTTAATAAAAATCTACGGTGTTTTTTGGGAGTATGCTTGCCTTTATTTTTGAAGTCTTTTCACTGCTTTGGTCATAGTTCATCAGTGTCTGGATTCTGTTCTTTTGTACTAAGTTTGAAACTTATCTTGCTAGCTTAAAGGTGGTGTTTAACAGTATGTTGGTATTTCGCGAGATTGAGGAATTGGTGCGTGAGGTCAAAAGTAGATTGGCATCGTTAGGTGTAGAGTCAGATTCTAAACTAGACGGACAGCGGTTTCTTTTGCTCCAGCAAGTCGTTACTTATGTCAATTCTATGGTATGGCTCTCACATGGCAAAACTCGTGAGAAGGTAAAATCGTTCTTACGGAGTCGGTATAACTACCAAGAGGTTGCCGAACGGTATGGGGTATCTGTTTCTCAAATGCATAAGTGCATCTCGTATGCTGGATCTCAGCTTCGGCGGCGCATTGGTGGAACACTTTTGTTAATAAAATCAGGCGCTCTTGCCTCAGCGGAAAGGGAGTTTGCACTGGCTACTGGAGCGGGTGATCCTTCTGCTTTGTTTGTTAAGGGTATGCATGATTGGTTCGATACAGTGAAGGATGCTGGGGTAGACATCAGCACCTGTGATAGGGAGCTTAGTTTCCTGTCCTGTTTCACCAATCGAAACATTGATAGGGTCATTGATTCGTTAGATCCGAGGAAGGTTAGCCATTTGCTCTATATCCTTTTGAAGGGTGACATTACGTATGTATCTGAGAGGGGTATTCTTTCTCGGTGCATCGTGGATGGAGAGTTGGACGCTTTGGAGGCAATAGCCTTATTAAAAGAGGACTTTATCTATGCTCGATCCAGTATATCTTAGCTTTCATATTTTTATATCCACTTTTTGGAGGTGGGAAACATGAAAAATAATATTCGTGCTAAGTTGTCGTATTTCGATTATCGGGGTAGAACTCTTTATACTCCTGCACTTTGTGCTAATAATCAGCTACATTACGATTTATACAATAAGGGTCTTTTGGATGGGTCACTGGTTACCTTTAATAATCGACCAGCTGTGGTTGCTTCAGCAGACGTTAGTGGTATCGAAATGAAAGGTAAGCCATTGGATGTATGGATTGCCGAGGTGCAAGCACTCATTTTAGCTCAGAGAGGTATGCCTTTGCAGCATGGGATTGCGGACAGGCTTCGTGAGTCTTTGGTATCTTCCTATCTATTAAACAGTTGTCTATGTGTAGCAGAGGTTAAAACGCAGCAGGGAATCGAGTATTACTTGGTTACAAAAAGTCCTGCTGTTCTATCAGTTTATCAATCTCAGTTGGCTCCTGTAACTCGAAAAAAGGGGTTTGATCAGTTTCAGGTGCAGTGTTCCAATCGGTATGATGAACTTGCTAAAGGAAGCTTTTCTGCAGTGCGGGTGATTCGTGATGTAGATGGGGTACACCTTAAAAGTCGCACGCTTGGCTCTCGTAGTGCAAGACATCTCCTCCCTTACTATGCGGTAAATAACTATGCGGCGGCAGTTGTACGTTACTTTAGCAAGCAGAAGGTCAAGCTGGTATTCAGTCAGAATGGTGTAATTCAGGATCTTATTACCACGTTTAACATTCATACTGTAGCGGATTGGAAAGGGGTTACTGTAGCTGAGGCACAGAAGGCTGTGGAGGCAGATTGGTTAAATCCGCTATCACTGGGGTATCTTAATTTGCCTGATTTGTCTCTACGTGGTCAGTTTGTGCCCGTTCCATTGCTTCACCTTCACGAAATTGAACCATGCGTCTAATGGTTGGTGTAATTGCTGTATTGGTGCTTTACCCTTAAGGGGAATCGGGATTCCCTTTAAGGGTTTTTGCTTGTTTGGGGATTCCCTAAATCTATTGTTATTGGGACTGGTCTGGTTCCTTAATATATAGGCTTTTTAGGTGGCATTTTCTTTCCCGATATTATTCCCGTTATGCGAGTTCCAGTAACCTCCTTATCGGGAATCCCTATAACTTGACTCATTCCCTATATGCTGGTTTTCGGGACGCATCAATTTTTATGTTTATATGACTTGTTAATCAGGTCTTTAAATCTGAATGGGATGTGATCGGAATGAGTTCTAAGGTATGGGGGTATGCCAGAATAAGTACGGCGGAACAGAAGGTTGATCGGCAAGTGGATCTCTTAATGCGGGAACATGGTATCCCAAAGTCAGATATATTCATTGATACGATCAGTGGCGCAAAGTTTGATCGACCTGCCCTTGCCCAATTACAGAAGGTTCTACGTGAAGGAGATACAGTCGTAGTGGAATCATTAAGCAGAGTTTCTCGTTCAAGTGCTGACTTGCTCGTTTTATTGAACAACTGGCAGGATCGGGGGATTACCTTTATTTCGCATAAGGAACGTCTCGATTTCTCCTCGACAACGGGGAAGTTCATGTTGAGTATGTTGGCAGCTCTGTCGCAGTTTGAAAGGGACACTTTGCGTGATAGGGTTTCTGAAGGCATTGCGGCAGCTAGAGCGAGAGGTCGTATTGCAGGTAAACCGAGAACGGATAAAAAATCCCTAGATAAGGCTATCAAACTACATGATGCTGGGATGCATTCGATAAAGGAGATCTGTGAAATTGCTAAAGTTTCAAAATCAGTTTTATACCGCGAATTGAAGTTGCGGAGTGGTGGGGACTGTGATAGGGGAGATGGTAAGAAAATGGGCAGATAATGTTTTTGGTGGGGATAATTAATCCTTTTTCTAAGTATATGGAGCCAAAATTTGCTTTTTGTATTTACAGTTTCTTGTAAATCTATTTTAGGCTGGTATTCCATTTAAGGAACGGGTCAGTAGTCGGACAGGTATGGTGTTTACGCTTAATAAAAGCGTTCTACAGCATGTCTGTCCTTTTTCTATTTGTTACAGACGTTTTTGGTTTATTACTTTGGATTAGAGCAGGGAGAGAAAAATTTTTTCAAGAGTTTATTAGTGATCCAGCGTATAGGGTTAGTAGTTAAAATTCTCTAGCTTTGGATTGGAGGTGTAAGATTTGGAAATGCGGCGAAGTAAAGATGAGTTGGATGCTATCTATCATAGGGACTCAACGATTTTTGGTAAGTCAGCAAATAAGCAACCACAGCGGCTTGTTTGTGGAAATATATGTAAATGTATAAATCAATATATAGAATATTTTTGCTAATATTGATCTATATGTTGTGATTTATATGAAGGGCGGATATGTCATCAATAAAGCTTGATTCCTTCTGTAACCCATGTTAATACAAACATGAGCACGGGTTCCTTGGGGGGAGAAATTAAAAAGAAATGGGGAAATCACCGTGGAAAATACTAAGACAAAAATTAACGATAAACAAGGCATGGAGAACAAAGAGCTTATCATCTTCTCTCCTGAAGAACTCAAAAGGGAAGAGTTAATCAGTGTCCTTGCTGGTCTTATAAAAAACTATGCTATTAAGAAGCAACAAATCAAATAATAACTAAAGTAAGCGGATTTCTAAATAAAACAGCAATCCGCTTGCTACAAATGGAGGAATAGAAATGTTTGAACAAAAAGTAAATTTGAGAGCAGCACTGTATTTGCGTGTATCAACGGAAGAACAGCGAAAGGAAGGCTTTTCACTTGGCGCCCAAGAGGAAACTTTGAGAGCATATTGTGCTTCGAAAGGCTTTGAAATATATGATATTTACGATGATGGGGGATATTCGGGAAAAGATTTTAACAGACCAAGATTCCAAAATCTATTGAGGGATTTAAGAAATGATAAATTTGATATAGTTTTAGCTATAGCAGTTGACCGAATATCCCGTAATAATAGAGATGTACTAGCTTTTATTGAGGACGAGCTTGAGCCGAGAGGGAAAAAGTTACTCATTACTACGTGTGATATAGACAGTTCTACTCATTGGGGTAAAATGTTTATTTCATTATTAGGAACATTTGCAGAATATGAAAGAAAACTAATTATATCTAGAGTAAAAGATGGCATGAAGAAGCGTGCGAACGGAGGATTGTGGAATGGCGGTAGCATGTTGGGATATGATGTTGTTGATAAAAAACTTGTTATTAATAAGGATGAAGCAAGGATTATTAAAGAAATATTTGATATGCGGAGTACAGGAAAAGGCTACAAATGGATTGCCAATAGGTTAAATGAAAGTGGTAAGAAAACAAAACAAAATACAAATTTCAGTATCAACACAATAAAAACAATTTTAAATAACGAAAAATATACTGGTAGAATGAGTTGGGGAAAATTGCAAGATTGGAATAGTAAAAGACGTAAAGGTAAGTCAGAACCGATTACAGTCGAAGGAAAGCATGAAGGTATCATTGATAATGAATTGTGGGACAAGGTTCAGGCAATAAATAATTCGAAGAGCAAAGATCATACATGTCAAAATAACATTAAGGGAGAATTTATACTCACTGGATTATTGCGTTGCCCAGTTTGTGGTGCAGGGACAGTGATGAGTAAATCGAAAAAAAGGGATGGATCAGGATACCATTTGTACTATATGTGTCAGAATTTCCACGCAAAGGGTAAGACGGTGTGTAGTTCAAACTTAATTCGAAAAGAACTTGTAGAAGAACAGGTTTTGAAGTTTATTCGGACGATACTTGAAAATGAAGTTATTATAGAAGGAATAATGAATCGCTTGAAAAGTGAAGAATCTAAAAATACAGCCGAGCTTGAGAAGGATTTAACCATACAAAGGACGAACTTAAAGAAGTTGTTGGACAAGCAGAAAAAGCAGGATGCAGATTACTACGCTAACGAAATTAGAGCGTCAGTCTATAATCGTTTATCTGAAACGGTTGAAAATGAAATAAACGAGAGCAAGAAAGTAATCGAACATATTGAGAGAGAGATTGAAAAATTACAGTCCAAAGTTACGATCAATAAGGAAATTATTATTGACGCTCTAAAGAACTTTGATGTCTTATTCGAAGAAGCAACAAACGAAGAAAAAAGGTTATTGTTGAGGGCGTTAATAAAAGAAATCCATATGGAAGCTAATCGTAAAAGAATTAAAAATATCGTCTTCTGGTTCACGGAAGACGATTCCTTTACGGAATCTGCTTTACCACTAAGTGATGTGAGGAGAACCGTACCATAAGTAAGAGAACCAAACTTAAATAGAAAGATAGAAGAGGTATTTTTTATTATGGTAGTGGTGCTTATATAATAAGCACCACTTTTTCGTAATAATGAAACCAACTCAAATGGATCTAACTACTAAGAGAAATTAGCTATTTATAACTATAGCTTATATGTATATATATAATGTGTAATTTCAAAATATTTAAGCCCATGTTAGAATTCAAGATAATAAATCTTTATCTCATTTAATAATTTTATTTTTTTAAAATGGGTAGGTAAAAAATAATATACACGTTCAAGCTTAGGGAATGTAGATAAAAAGGAGATGCAATATATTGCTAAACATGAAAGAGCAAGCACTAGAATTACATTTTAGGAATAAAGGGAAGCTGGAGGTTAAATCAAAAATATCAGTTAAAAATAAGCAAGATTTAAGTCTTGCCTATTCCCCAGGTGTGGCTGAACCTTGTAAGGAAATTTATTCATTAGAAAATAAGGCTTATGATTACACGATGAAAGGGAATACAGTTGCAGTTATATCAAATGGTACCGCAGTTCTAGGATTAGGAAATATAGGTGCATTAGCGTCTCTGCCGGTATTAGAAGGAAAGGCTATGTTGTTCAAAGAGTTTGCGAATGTGGATGCTTTTCCTGTTTGTATAAACACAACTGACATTCAACAATTCGTTAACTGTGTAAAATTGTTAGAGCCTACATTTGGTGCAATTAACCTAGAGGATATCGCTGCTCCTCACTGTTTTACTATTGAAGAGGAATTAAAGAAAGGATTAAAAATCCCAGTTTTTCATGATGATCAACATGGAACAGCGATAGTTGTAATGGCCGGTTTAATAAATTCATTGAAAATTACTAATAAAGAAATTGATAAAATAAAAGTAGTTGTAAATGGTGCCGGTGCAGCAGGAGTCTCTATAGTTAGAATGTTACATCAATACGGTGTTCAAAATATAATTATGTGTGACTCTAATGGGGCTATATATGACGGACGTATCATTGGTATGAATGGAATTAAAGAGGAGATAGCAAAGATATCAAATATTCAAAGAGAAAAAGGCAACTTATCAAACGTGATAGGAAATGCAGATGTATTTATAGGAGTTTCAGTAGCAGGAGCATTAACTAAAGAGATGATAAGAACCATGAGCAGAGATCCTATAGTCTTTGCGTTAGCTAATCCAACACCTGAAATAATGCCTGAATATGCAAAAGAAGCAGGAGCTAGGGTTGTTGCCACTGGACGATCAGATTATCCTAATCAGATTAATAATGTATTAGCTTTTCCTGCGATTTTTAGAGGAGCGCTCGATGTTTATGCAACGCAAATTAATGAAGAGATGAAAATAGCGGCAGTTTCTGCGATTGCCGAGTTAATTAAAGAAGATGAGTTATCTGAAGAATATATTATCCCATGCCCCTTTGATCCAAGGGTTGTTGAAGTGGTCTCAAACAGCGTATCAGAAGCCGCAGTTAGAACTGGAGTTTCACAGAAAAACGGAATGATAAAAAACTCATATGCTTAAGAGATGAAAGTAGAAGCGCAATTAGGGATATTTATTAATGTTAAGTTTCTGATTTTTATGAAAATATATATATAATATCTTATTGAGGTAAGGATATTTGATGTTATTTAAGACTGTTAAGCTATTTAAGAAGATTTCTAAATTTGAGGACAGTACACTAAAGGGAGGACATTTTCCATTGAGCATGCAATTAAGTACAGGTGTATTATTCAAGGAAAATAACAATCTCGTTATTATACGAGGAATTGAAAAAGAAACGATTGAGCAGATTAAATCTCAATATGGAAAAGAACGATGTATTTGCTATGTGGGAGGACAAAGTGTTGATTATGGACCGGTGAAGCATGCTCTTTTTTGGATGGATCGAGTCGATATTGGGGATTAATTTCTTATTAATATGTATCCAAAATGAACAAAGATTGTTTTGATTAGTGGTGCTCAATTTTTAAGTTTTAACACCAAAAAAGCATCGGTCATTGGACCGATGCCATTTTTATGTGTTGATTTATTATTACAGGGTATTCTATCTCCACTAGAATTTTTGGTGGGACTTGGCTTGAGCCGGATAGAAGGTGTAAGCATGAACTTATCGTCTGCTATGTAGTATATGCAGCTGCCCTTTTCAAATTAATTGGGGTGCCATGGTTTCAATAGTGGAGGTAATACCTTCTTACTTGGTGCGAAGGGCCTATGATACAGTGAATCCTAAAAGAAAAATGGTTGTTTACATTAAAGTATACATGTTTACAAAATGTTTACTGTTTGTGTACATGGACGCTTACGTGTATACAAAGTGGTTTACATCCTTTAACCATGACATGTTTACTATTTTGTGTGCAAATATACGAAAATATATACATGTTTACATTTTGGTAAATGGATACAAAAGTTGGATAGACGAAGCTATGAAACTTAAGTTAACCTTTTACTTAAACTACCAAAGTGGAAGGAATGGTTTCGTTGACGAGAACTCGAATTGCAGCCGTAGATGTCGGAAATGATTCATTAAAAGCAATCTTTGGGAAGATGGAGTATGAAGTAAATATCCCTAATGTTATCGCTAGAGATGTAGCGGACCGCCCTGTCATTGGAATCGAGGAGTTAAATAGCCAGGATCCGATTGAGGGTATTCATGTTCGATTGCACTCTCCTACTTTAAAGAGCAATAATATTATTTATCGTGTTGGCCATCTAGCAACGAAAAGCACCAACTCAACCGAATTAGATCCAGGAAGCAGTAAGTCCGAAGAAGATCAAACGATAGTCATGCTGCTTTCCGCATTAGCTTTAGATGCCGTTCGTGAAGAAAATAAAGAGATCTTTAAACGTAACCATAACGTGGTGGAAGCTACCTATATTTTAGGAACTGGCCTACCGCTAAGAGAAGTAAAAGAAGGTAAAGATGTAGCGTATCGTTCTAGCTTGCTTAGCTCTGTTCACCAAGTTGAGTTTTTAGTAACGCCTAAATATCAAGGTATAAAAGTGAATATTAAGTTTGAAGAGGTCAAAGTTTATCCAGAAGGATTTGCGGCGTATATTAATTTAGTCATGGATAATCAATTAAATATTATTAATAAGGACTTAATTGATAAAAGGATTATCATTCAAGATATTGGCGGTCTATCAACAGATATAGCCGTAATTAAAAATCGTAAGGTAGATGACGATAAAGCGCAGGGTTTTAATATAGGTGTTTCAGAGTCTCTTGAAGCCATTCGAGAAGAGATACGTTCTAAACATGGTATTGAGCTGGACAGCCGTCGGGATGTTGTCGAAATTATCACGAAGAAAAATGATAGAAATCATATTATGGTAAAAGGTAGCCGGACAAGCGTCCATGATATAGTAGATCGTATTTTATTAGAATTAGCCAAAAAACAATATCGACACCTACGTAATATCTGGCAAAAGAACTCTCAGACAGAAATTGGGTACTTTGTTGGAGGCGGCGCCATTGTCTTAAAAGAGTATCTGAAGGCATTAAATAATAACTTAGATGGATATAACATTGATTTCTTTGAGGATGAAAAAGAAAGCATCTGGATGATGGCGAATGCTTATTATAAACTAATTGCCGATTTTGAAAGAAAAAATTTAAAGGCAAGTCAAAATGAAGAACAAAAAGTAGTAAAGTCCAATTAGGGTGATATCATGAAGGAAGCAGAAATCAAGAGAGGACAGCCTGTTACATTTCGAATCCCCTCGGATACACCTGAACATATATTAAGAACTTTGCAGCAGCTGAAGAAAACAGAAAGAAGGAATTTCTCCAGTAAAATTGCTGAGTTTGTGATAAATGGGGTAAGTGGGTCCATATCCAGACAACGTGAAACTCTAACGATCCCCTTGCCGAAAGGACTAAGCAAAGCTCAGCGAGATTGGTTAAAGCATGAGCACTCTGAGGCGCTTTTAGGGAGTATTGTCTATCAATTGCTGGCTAATCCTGTTCGAACAGCATCGCTTTTTACTTCAATTAACAGTAATGCACTGGAAATAGATGAGGCGCTCTATCTGCAGGAAGAAGTAGCTGTAAGTAGTGAAATAGAATGGGATACTATCGATTCTTCTTCACTTAGTAGTGAAGATAGTACTGATGAAAAAGTGGAGGAAGATGATTTAGATAACTTTAATTGGGAGACGGCAATAAGAGTTGAAACGCCATACTCCGAAAAAGAGGAAGAAGAAGAGGAAGAGGAAGGAGATCTTGATGATCTCCTTGGTGACTTCCTTGCACAGATGAATAAATAAACGATGGAGGGCCGAATGAGACCCCGAAATCGTAGAAGCTGCCATTTGGGGTAACCAAAACGGCGGAATGAGACCCTGAAATCGTTGAAGCTGCCATTTGGGGTAACCAAACCTGTCGAATGAGATCCCAAAAACGCCCAAGCTCTGACTTTGGGTAACCAAGGCGAGTTATCCCATGGACAAAGGATATTAATCTTTATCACTATAATAAGAGATCTTACCATAACCGATTTGTTTAAAGTTTCTCGAAAGTAACTTGCGAATGGTTTTTTTGGTTTTAATGATATCACACCATTCATAAATATAGTTTGTTGTTATTCTACTACTTGGAAAAAGTGTCCTAAATTCCTCAATACTACGTAAGACTGCCGGATAAAATTCTTCATTGAAACCACAACCGTGACATATTAAAACCTTTTTTATGAAGGTATCAAAAAGTTTATGGCAATTGGGACAGGCAATTCCTTTCTTAAGTTTAGAATAGTGGTATTCAGGTAAACGGTTGTAAGGTGATTCATCCAAGTGTAGAGACAACAAATGCTCAGCTAATTTTGAATGTGTATCTTTTAGTTTGGAGGGGATCTTATTTAATTTGCTAATGAAGCGATTAAGTTGAGTTGGAAAAATGATAGGTAGATTTTGAGGGGCCAGATATAACTGAAATTCGGGGTTTACAAAAATAAGATAAGATTCGATGGGTAAGGTAAATCCCAGATCTTGAAGTAGCCTTCGAAATAAGGATTCATTGCGCTGCAACTGCAATAGGGGATTCTTTATTTCATTTTTTGATAATGAGTACCATCTATCTGCCTCAATATAAAAATCACCCTCATAATTCTTTACCTCGAAGAGATATATGGTGTTTGAGGTTATTAATAATGAATCGATTTGAAATAAAGTATGGTTATATTCTAGTAATAAATCATTTAAAATAAGTCTTTCATGAGAAAGGTCATCTAACCTTTTATCAAACACTTTCTCTCCTATGTAGCCTTTTTCAAGATTAAGATAATAAGTTTCTTCTTTCGCTGAAAAACTCATACGGGCATATAGAGCTCTCATCATCTTAAGTTCTAGAGATTCGCTACGGGGTTTTATAATCAATACGCTTAACTTCTTTCATTGTTCACTTTAAATTAATAATATGACTAAATACAGAGATTAACAAGATTGGAAATAGAGTCTCTTACTTTGAGATGATAAAAAAGGAACCACTGACGGTTCCTTTTTAATCACTCTAGTTATCCCTCTTCTATCAACTCAACTGAGGCCTTAACATCTAAATAGCCAGCACCATAAATATACCCTTCCCTATTTCCCCATGGAGTTGCCCCTTTCATAAGGTATTTCTTTACTTGGTCGGGAGTCAAATTTGGCTTTAGTTCGAGTAGTTGGGCAGCTGCGCCGGCGCATATAGGGGTAGCCATGGATGTACCGGATAGCTCAAAGTAATTTTGCTCTCTGCGGCTAGCTTTTTGTAATTTATCTAGATATGAGTTAGGGGCTCTTAGGGAGATGATATTTACACCGGGTGCGAGGATATCCGGTTTTGGGTGATTATCAAAAGGGGTAGGCCCGCGGCTAGAGAAGCTTGCTACATCATCATCATCACGCGAAGGTGTATTTCTATCATCCATCGCTCCAACCGTAATGACAACGGGACTATTACCAGGGCTCGAAATTGTTCCTTCACTAGGTCCATCATTTCCGGCAGCTACTAGTACAACAATTCCTTCTCTCCAAGCAGCCTCTACCATTTGTACCATGGGATCGTCCTTAGCAGGGCGGTCAGGTGCACTTCCTAAGGACATTGAGATAATATTAATTTTGTGGGTTGTATTAGGATTATTATTATAATCGATGCACCATTGCACCCCATCCATTACGGTAGATAGAGACCCTGAACCCAATTTATCCAATACCTTTACCCCTATTACATATGCGTCTGGAGCCGGACCGGCATAATTTCCTCCAGATGCAGCCCCATTCCCTGCAGCATCACCAGCACAGTGAGTTCCATGCCCATTATCATCATAAGGATTGGTTCCTGTACCTACTAAGTCGACAAAATCAACGATACGACCTTCGAGATCAGGGTGGGGGTGAATTCCAGTATCGATCACAGCAATGGTTACCCCTTTACCCGTTAAAGGAACACCAGATGGGTTTACAACTTGATCAGAACGTACGGAAGGTTTAGCCACGTTAAGAAGAGCGCGAACCTCGCGATCCATATGAATCTTTCGAATGTGGTTACAATTTTCGAGGAGGGCTTCTATTGCTTGGGGAGTCATTTGAGCGGAACAACAATTTGTACTAGCAAAAGACTTTTTAATATGGCATTTGGTATGCTTCTGGCTTGTATCATGCACCTCTACTAAACCTTTCTCGTAACCTTCGCTTCCTTCAAATTCAATGATAACGGGGAAAGCTCGAAGCCTTTTTATACGCCCCTCCATCAGTCCATGAAGGAAACATGGGGTCCAGCGAAAGGGACGATATAAATTGACTAGTTCTTTGCGGAGAGTGTAATCGATCTTATCCCCATGGCGACGAACGAGTTGAACCATAGAAAATCCAAACATATCCCTTTCTCCTTTCTTTTTTTAATAGAAACGATAGTTATTTCTATGAAAATAGAAGAAGAGTGGAAACGGTATATGTCTATGAATCTATGAAAATGGGTTAAAGGGGGGGACCCGCTAGGTCAGCATGTCGTTATCCCTCACTTACCACCCTAAAATCCTCCTCTCGATGATCATGAAATGCATCACATACTTCTTGTAGAAACGCCTCTATACTTTGTCGGGGTTGACGATGGTAACCATATCTCCATCTTTGATTGTTTTCGTCCACCACATAAGCGTGATAGCCTTGGATCTCTTCTCCTTCGATGCGATCAAAAAAGTCCGTAAGCTCCACTTTAAATTCCATTTCATCTGTTCCTCCAATAGCAAAGAGTATAAGTAATTTTAAAAATTCCCTTTAGGTCCTATTGTTATTCATTTTAATGAAGAGATAGGTTTTGGACGTCGTTGAAAAATGGTGTAAGATATAAAGATCAAAATGGAAATTGGTGATGTTTTTTGGAATGGACAGGTGAAAGAATAGTACCAAAGCTTCTCAAGCCAACTAATGGAATGTTACTAGAGCATCTAGCGAGATATTATTTTGCTGCTCCTTATGTACAGGGACGGGTATTAGACATCGCCTGTGGGACGGGTTATGGAAGTCATATGGTGGCTAAGGAACGCAAGCGTGAGGTCAAAGAAATTATTGCTGTGGATAATGATGAAGAAACCCTATCCTATGCGAATCGAGAATATAATCATCAAAAGATTACCTATAAGAAGGCCGATGCTCTAGATCCTCAATTACCTGAGCAACTTGGGAAGTTTGATACGATCTTAAGCTTTGAGACGATTGAGCATGTACAGGAAGACCGGGTTTTTATGGACAATTTATATAAAATGTTGAAACCAGGAGGGACCTTGGTCATATCAAGTCCTTTTGGAAGGGGAAGAGGAATGCCCACGAGCGAGCCTTTTCACTTTCATCAGTTTACACCGGAGGAATTTGAACAATTATTTTTCCGTTTTTCCGAGGTTGAGATTTATTATCAAAGAGGCGTAACCTTTGAGATAAAGCCGAGAGATGGAGTACGATATTTTATTGGGATGGCTGTTTGTAAGAAATAGAATAGGGGTGCCAAATTTGTCAGCATTTTTAAATCTAGGAATACGTCCAACAATCAATGAAATACTTCAAGCAAATGGTCTTGTTCTTCCAACAGAGGTTCAAGAAAAAGTAATTCCTGTGCTTCTTGAAGGGAAGGACGTTATTGCCCAGGCCCAAACCGGTACGGGGAAGACGTTATCCTTCATCCTTCCCATCTTAGAAAGAATAGAAGTGGGATTACCCCATGTACAAGCTCTTATCTTGACTCCAACAAGAGAGTTAGCTCTTCAAGTGACCTCAGAAGTGAAAAAAATGACAGCTGGCCTTGATGACATCCATGTATTAGCTGTCTATGGGGGGCAAGATGTTGACCAACAGATTAGAAAGCTACAAGGTCACGTTCAAGTGGTCATTGCTACTCCTGGTAGATTATTAGATCACCTGCGTAGAGGAACGATTGAACTTACCAAGGTATCGATGCTTGTCCTCGATGAAGCCGATCAAATGCTTCATATGGGTTTTCTAACAGAAGTAGAGGAGATTATTAACAAGACTTCTGCCGATAGACAAACGATGCTTTTCTCTGCTACAATGCCTCAACCTATCCGTGATTTAGCATCTCAATATATGAAGAATCCTCAGGATATAAGAATAAGGAAGCACAAGATCACTTTAGATCTAATTAAACAATATGTAGTAGAGACTACGGATCGAGCCAAACCCTCCACGCTGCGAACGATTATTGATCAATATCGACCTTATCTAGCTGTCATTTTCTGTCGGACGAAGCGGCGTGCTAGTAAAGTAAACGAAACATTAACTCAAATGGGATATGTATCGGACGAGCTTCATGGAGACCTCTCGCAAGCGAAACGGGAAGAAGTCATGGAGCGATTTCGAGAAGCGCGCATTCAGTTGCTTGTAGCGACAGATGTTGCCGCCCGTGGACTAGATGTGGAAGGCGTAACACTGGTTGTGAATTATGATATCCCACATGATGTAGACAGTTATATACACCGAATCGGGCGAACAGGACGAGCGGGCGGAAAAGGGGTAGCCCTTACCCTTGTTGCGGCAAAGGATCGGGGTTACTTGGATCTTATTGAAAAAGGAATCGGCCAAACACTAAAACGAAAAGTGATCGAAGCAACTGAGAATAAGCCGAAGGATCAGTCAGGGTTTCCGGTAGAAAGAAGGAAAAGAATGAGATCACGCTAATGCCGTAAGCTCAAAGCTGAATAAATGGCATTGAATATGGTCAAAGCTGAGATACGTAGCTATATTTGGGTTTTTATGATATAAATACAAGTAAATAAGTGTTATCGGAATCGTTGATTAGATATAGAAAGGTTGGTATCCCTATGGAGAATAAACAAGGATCCTCTAATTTTATTAAAAATATTGTCATTGAGGATTTACAATCAGATAAATATGATCAAATCATCACGCGTTTTCCGCCTGAGCCTAATGGATATTTACACATTGGACACGCCAAGTCCATCGTATTAAATTTTGAGCTGGCTGATGAATTTAAAGGGAAGACGAACCTTCGTTTTGACGACACGAATCCATTAAAGGAAGACCAAGAGTTTGTTGATTCAATTAAAGAAGATGTATCCTGGTTGGGATATGTTTGGGACAGTTTGTTCTTTGCTTCCGACTACTTCGAAGAAATGTATAACCGGGCTGTTCTTTTAATAAAAAAAGGGAAAGCTTATGTCGATGATCTTACGGCAGAAGAGATTCGCGCCTATCGAGGAACACTAACCCAACCTGGGAAGGAAAGTCCATTCCGCAATCGTAGTGTCGAAGAGAATCTTGACTTGTTCGAGAGAATGAGAAAGGGAGAGTTTAAGGACGGTGAGAAGGTTCTTCGTGCTAAGATTGATATGTCTTCCCCGAATATTACCTTAAGAGATCCTGTTTTGTATCGTATTGCTCATGCTACTCATCATAATACGGGTGATCAGTGGTGTATTTATCCTTTGTATGACTATGCTCATCCATTGGAGGATGCGTTTGAAGGTGTAACGCATTCGATTTGTACATTAGAGTTTGAAGAACACCGTCCTTTATATAATTGGGTAATTGAAGAGTGCGAAACCGAAAGTAAACCTAAGCAAATTGAATTTGCTAGATTGAACATAACCAATACCGTAATGAGTAAGCGAAAACTTAAGAAGTTGGTTGATGAAGGGATTGTCGACGGATGGGATGACCCGCGCATGCCGACTATCTCTGGACTTCGCAGAAGAGGCTTTACGCCAGAGGCCATACGCAACTTCTGTATGGAAATTGGTGTTGCAAGAAGTCATAGTGTGGTTGACGAACAGATGCTTGAGCACTTTATCCGTGAAGATCTGAAAATGAAGGCTCTAAGAACCATGGGGATTCTTCGTCCCTTAAAGGTAGTGATAACAAACTATCCAGAAGGTAAGGTTGAGATGCTAGAGGCTGAGAATAACCCAGAAAACCCAGAGATGGGGCACCGACAAATTCCATTCTCTAGAGAAATCTATATTGAGCAAGATGATTTTATGGAAGAACCGCCAAAGGGGTATTTCCGCCTTTTCCCAGGCAATGAAGTGCGCCTCAAGCATGCTTATTTTGTAAAGTGCGAAGAAGTCATTAAGGATGAGCAAGGAAATGTTGTGGAAATTCATTGTACGTATGACCCTGAAACAAAGAGTGGTACCGGTTTTACAGGAAGAAAGGTGAAGGGGACGATTCACTGGGTCGAAGCAACGCATGCTGTTCCTGCTGAGTTTAGATTATACGAGCCTTTGATCCTTGATGAAAAGGAAGAAGAGGGAGAATCCTTCCTAGATCATATCAACCCAAATTCCTTGGAAGTGGTACAGGGATTTGTAGAATCCAACATGACCGAAGCGAAGGTGCAAGATAAATTTCAGTTTTTCCGCCATGGTTACTTTAATGTAGATCCTAAGTACACTACAGCTGAAAAGCTTGTGTTCAATCGAATTGTTTCCTTAAAGAGCTCATTTAAAATGGGAAAGTAAAGAAGAAGGAATGAGGGATGTCTGTGAGGCATCCTTTTTCCTTGTTTTCAACGATCTTTCTTGTTGTTTATTTCCACTATTTGTGTCACGATACGGATAGAAGATTCAAGTTTAATGGAGGTTAAATGATGGATAACATATTCACACAGCGTATAAAGCGCACGCTTTCCTATCTTGAAGAACAAAAGCTAGATGTAGCGATGATCACTTCTCCAACCAATATTTATTACCTGACGGGTTTCTATTGCGATCCACTTGAGAGGTTTATGGCCTTAGTATTTGACGTCGAAAAAGGGATTGTGCAGTTATTCGTTCCTTCCATAGATCTAGAAAGTGCAGCTAAGGCAACAGGGATGGATGGACTTACACCGATATCCGATATGGATCAACCCTATACCATCTTGAAGAATTGGGTAGGACGTTCCATTTCACAACTGGGCGTTGAAAAGAAGATGATGAGTTTGTTCCAAGCGGAAAGATTAAAAGAATGTTTTTCCGATGTTCGTTTTGTGGATGTTGAGGAGTTCATTACTTCCATGCGCCTCATCAAGTCTAGCGAGGATATTCAGATCGTGCGTAGAGCGATCGAAGTCATTGAAAAAGTCCTGCAACATGGAGTTTCTAAGGTGGTACCTGGGGTTACTGAATTAGAGATTACAGCCGAGCTTGAGTATCAGATGAAAGTATTGGGGGCAGATCGCCCAGCGTTTGAGACCATCTTGTTATCAGGCCCTCAATCAGCTCTGCCTCATGGCCGCCCGGGACAAAGGAAAATTCAATCTGGAGAGTTCTTATTGTTTGATTTAGGTGTATTTGTTGACGGATATTGCTCTGACATTACACGGACTTTTGTAGTAGGAGAAGCATCGGAGGAGCAAAAATCCATGTATGATGCTGTTCTTCAAGGAAATTTGAGAGGGATTGAAGCGGTTCAAGCAGGGAAGTCATTTGGAGAAGTCGATCGTGCAGCTCGGGAGTATATTGAGTCAGCAGGATATGGGCAGTATTTTATTCATCGATTGGGTCATGGACTTGGTTTAGATGTTCACGAAGCCCCGTCGATTCACGGACAGAATGAGATGACAATGCAGCCAGGCATGTTGTTTACCATTGAACCTGGCGTTTACATTTCTGGAGTCGGTGGTATTCGCATTGAGGATGATGTCTTTATCGGAGAAGACGGAAAAGCGAATGTCTTGACGACGTATCCGAAACATCTGATCGAGTTATAATGGAAGAGGATCTGTTGAGTACTTCTTGCACCAACTTCTGTTAAACTTTACTCTTTTTTCGTATAATAAATACTAAACTAACGCAGAGAAGGGCGGATACATAATGTCTAAGCAGCAAATCGGGGTCATCGGACTTGCCGTAATGGGTAAGAATCTGGCGTTGAATATAGAGAGCCGGGGATTTTCTGTTTCGGTCTACAACCGATCAGCGGAAAAAACGGAGGAACTACTAAAAGAAGCTGAAGGGAAAAACCTAGTAGGGACATACAGTATTGAAGAATTTGTAGAGTCATTAGAGACACCTCGTAAGATTCTTATTATGGTGAAGGCTGGGAAGCCTACTGATGATACCATTGAACAATTGAAGCCTCTTCTAGCTGAGGGGGATATTTTAATTGACGGAGGAAATGCCTACTTCCCGGATACTTTGCGCAGAAACAAAGATCTAGAATCTCAAGGCATTCGTTTTATTGGAGCAGGGGTTTCTGGTGGGGAAGAAGGAGCATTAAAAGGCCCAGCTATCATGCCAGGTGGACAGGAAGATGCTTACAAATTAGTTGAACCCATCCTAACTGCTATTTCTGCTAAAGTAGGGGATGATCCTTGTTGTACGTATATCGGTCCAGACGGGGCTGGTCACTATGTAAAGATGGTACATAACGGAATTGAATATGGGGATATGCAGTTAATTTGTGAAGCCTACCACTTGATGAAGCATACCCTGAACTTGAGTGCAGAGGAGTTCCACGAAGTGTTTGCTGAATGGAACAAGGGAGAACTCGACAGCTATTTAATTGAGATTACGGCTGATATCTTCACGAAGATCGATGAAGAAACAGGTAAGCCTATGGTTGATCTCATCTTGGATACCGCAGGCCAAAAGGGAACTGGAAAATGGACAAGCCAAAGCTCATTAGATCTTGGGGTTCCTTTATCCATTATTACAGAATCGGTGTTTGCTCGATTCCTCTCCGCCATGAAGGAAGAAAGAGTGGCTGCAAGCAAGATCTTGCGGGGCCCAAGTTCGACTGGCGTTTCTGTGAACCGTGAAGAATTTATTGAAGCTGTTCGCAAAGCTCTTTATGCAAGTAAGATATGCTCTTATGCACAAGGCTTTGCCCAGATGAGAGCGGCATCTGAAGAGTATAATTGGAACCTGAACTACGGCAACATTGCGATGATTTTTAGAGGGGGTTGCATTATTCGTGCGCAATTCCTGCAGAATATTAAGAATGCGTATGATCATAACTCAGAGTTAAAGAATCTCCTATTAGATCCTTACTTCCAGGATATTGTGGAGACCTATCAAGATGCCTGGAGACAAGTTGTATCCGTAGCGATTGCAAGTGGAATACCTGTACCAGCTTTTGCAAGTGCATTGGCTTACTTCGATAGCTACCGAACAGAAACACTTCCTGCTAATCTACTTCAAGCTCAGCGTGATTATTTTGGAGCACATACTTATCAGCGTATCGATAAGGTAGGGACGTTCCATACACAATGGATAAAAGAATAAAAAGAGAAAGAAGGCTATGGGTGTAAACTCATAGCCTTCTTTGATCATCGACTTATACGTTGTTAATAGGATGATGAACGGGGAATAATACCCATTATTGCTTGGATTTCTATCATCATTCCTGATATCTTGTAGTTAGCTTAAGGTTGATATGTGAAGGAGTAAATAAGGAATGGAAAAACTACAGTCATTACTTGCAGGGATTATCCCGTCGCGTTTATTGTATCAAGCCGTACTTAGTGGTGTAAGAAAGAAAGAACCTGATGGCATCCAAAAAGTTACCGTAAAACCGGTCGAACTAAAAGGGCAGTTCTTCTATCAATTCAGCTATTATTACGAGAAGAAGGTTCTTCACGATAATTTAACTGTGGAGGAAACGGAACAAAAGTTACAAGAGTTGTTTTCAGAAGTATTTAAGCAAGGAATGATCCATACGGCTGAAGCCGACTATCAGGTTTTAATAAGCAAGAAATTTAAGGTAACGATCTTAAAGAAACCCGCCTCAATAAAACAGGTTGAGCTTACACATAATCGGAAGAAAAATTACTTACTTGAAGAAGGAACCCCGATTCCGTTCTTAGTAGAATTAGGGGTAATGAACCCAGAAGGAAAGGTTCTCGCTAAGAAGTATGATAAGTTCAGGCAGATTAATCGATTCCTTGAGATGATTCGAGACATTGTACCGCATCTTAATAAGGATAGAAAGTTGACTATTTTAGATTTTGGGTGTGGAAAATCTTATTTGACGTTTGCTATGTATCATTATTTAAGGGAAGTAGAAGGACTTGACTTCCAAGTGGTGGGCTTGGATCTAAAGGAAGACGTCATCTGTCATTGCAATGAGTTGGTGGAGAAACTACAGTACAAGGACCTTCGTTTCTTAGTCGGGGACATTGCCAAATATACGGAAGTGGACCATGTCGATATGGTCGTTACCTTGCATGCTTGTGATACGGCAACGGACGCGGCACTAGAAAAAGCAGTTCGTTGGGGTGCGGATGTTATCCTTTCCGTTCCTTGCTGTCAGCATGAGATGTTTACCCAAGTGGAAAATGAGGTCTTGGATCCGATGTTAAAGCATGGAATCATTAAAGAGAGGTTCTCCGCTTTAGCAACCGACTCTGTAAGAGCTACCTTACTGGAGCTAATGGGATACCGAACGCAGATACTAGAATTTATTGATCTAGAGCATACTCCTAAAAATTTACTTATTCGCGCCGTCAAGGGAAAACAGACGAATGTGGATCAAATCGCGGAAAGTTATCTAGAGTTTAAACGATTCCTCCAAGTCACCCCGTATTTAGAAAAAGCACTCGAGGATAAGCTCGAGCCGATACTCGCAGGAATGAAAAAATAGAGCAAAGCCCGTTCGTGGAACGGGCTTTTTACTGTTATTACACTTTCTTTGGATCGGACAAAATTTTTTGTAAAATTAATTGACAACGATTATCATTACCTGTTATTATAAAGATAACGAAAATCGTTCTCAATAATATCAGGTGCAGGAGGGATTGGAAATGTCACTTATGATCGTAGGCGCAGACCACTTAGGGAATATTGAAGAAAAGTTATCTGAAATTGGCTATAGGGAGATTCTTCATATCACAGGAAGAAAACCACAGGAAGTGAAGAAAGATATACCGGAGAAAATAAACCTGATTCTCGTGCTTACGGATTATGTGAATCACAATCTTTCTAAGGTCATCAAACAAAAAGCCAAAGAACAATCCCTTCCCATTTGTTTTGCCAAGCGCTCCTGGAGCAGTATTCATCAAGTTCTGAATGAACATAGGCAAATCAACTACATATCATAACATGAAGTGATGCAATCATTCTGCATTACTTTTTTTCTTTTTAATAAAAAGAAATTTATCCCTGCCTATATATCCACTGTACAAGATTTTGGGTAGAATAAGGGTATAACATAAAAAAGGGGAAATGAAATGAGTTTATGTCCATACGTAAATTAATCTTGCCGTTACTAATAGGTGTACTGGGACTAATATTAGTTCTTCATGGAATTCCTCTTGTCCTTGCACTGATTACCGCCATTTTGCTTGAGCCCATAATACAACTAATGATTCGAGTCTTCAATATGAAGCGAATGCCCGCGGTAACCATTACTTATATCTTGTTCTTAGCTTCTTTTGGAATGGGTTCCTATTGGTTATCTACCCTACTGGTTGTTCAAAGTGTAGAGCTCGCACACAAGTTACCTATGCTTTCTGCCCATTTCTTCGAGACCCTAGAAAGATATATTATTGTATGGGAGAAATATTATGCTCTTCTTCCTGTAGAAACTATCTCTACGATTCAACAAGTCCTTAATTCTTTGAAGAATTCAGCTATGATAGCCGCATCCACCGTTACGAAGTGGATATTTAATATCGTGGCTGCACTTCCAGAGTTGTTACTAATTTCGATTGTTTATTTAATTAGCTTGTTTCTTATCAGTTTCGATCTACCTTCCTTGCGAAACGGGTTCATGAATTTGTTTACCCCTTCAGCTAAGGAAAAAGTGGATTTAGTCCTCAATCAATTATCAAGGGCCTTAGTTGGATTTCTTGGAGCACAAATTATATTGAGCTTAATGACATACCTATTGGCATTGATTGGGTTACTGATATTAGATGTGAAATATGCCTTTTTAATTGCCTTTATCATTGTATTGGTAGATATCCTTCCAATTTTAGGGACAGGCTCGTTCATTGTACCTTGGGCAGCGTACCAATTTTTTATTAATAATGATCAATTCTTAGCTGTGGGTCTTATTATTCTGTTTCTTGTGATCACTGTAGTGAGAAGAATTGTTGAACCTAAGATCCTCGGTGAGAGTTTGGGAATCAGCGCATTAGCGGCGCTCGCAAGTCTTTATATAGGTTTCCAGCTATTGGGGTTTGTAGGATTTATTTTAGGGCCTGCGATTGTTATTATTATTGAGGCCTTGTTAAAGGCAGGATTCTTAAAGGTGAAACTTGATTTCTAAAGGAGATATACAATGTTCTATTTAATTACTCAAGTTTTTTTAGAGGATCTAGAAAATCAGGATTTTGCGCAACAGGTCTCTTCCTTTCACGAGAAATTAGTGCAAGAGGGCTGTCGATTGTTAATCCATAGTGATCGTTTAGAGACATTCGTCTATAGCCTACAGGAGGAGAAGGAACCCGAACTTCGCAAGCTATGCAAGTCTTTTAGCCAATACTCAAAGCAGGTAGCCCAAGCAGACTTTCTTTTTGACTTCTTTACAAGAGAAGAGATTGAGAATAGCGGGCACTTTGAAAAGGAATTTATTGCAGCTCTAACCAGAGCAGAGGAGCGTTAGAAGGGAGGCCACTAGTTTTTTGACTAGTAAAGCCAAATGGAACAAAAAAGAGTAATTCTTATATTAACCATAATCTTTACATTTCTTATCAGTTTATTTTCTTATTTCGTATGGCTAGAAAGACAATTGTAATAGAATCGAAGTATAAAATAGGAGGAAAAAGGAGATCATAATACAAATCTCCTTTTTCTTGACCCTGTCTGAAAAAAGTTTGGACAGGAAGAGGAAACTTGCAGCTTATAGCTTCCAGGTTTTCTTGTTCTCCCCTTATAATTGCCCGCTAACGAGAGGTTAGTGGGTTTTTTTTGTCCAATTCAACGAATTCGGTAGATCATTATCTTTTCCTATCATATTAGAAACGATAGAAAAAATTTTACAACTCTCAAATACTTTGTTTATCAACAAATTAAACAGCTAGTAAATGCATCTTCAATAAGTTAAAGCGTTATTACATATGCGCAAAGCCCCTTTAATGTATATATTTGCTCAATTTATATTATTTAAACTATACTAATGGTAATTTCAATTAGTAATTTACAAATATAACTTTTAGGAGGTTTTATATATGCAAGAACAAGGTCTAATGCAACAAAATAACCAAGATTTTTTCCCAGTTCATGATGTCGACTATGTAGAGATGTATGTTGGTAATGCCAAGCAAACGGCTCATTATTATGCTACAGCTTTTGGATTTAAGCCAATGGCTTACTCTGGATTAGAGACAGGTGAACGGAGCAAAGTTTCTTATGTCCTTGAGCAAAATAGGATTCGTTTTGTGATCAGTGGGACGCTAAACTCTGAGCATCCCGTTGCGCAATTTGTGCTCAAGCATGGAGATGGTGTAAAGGACGTTGCTCTTCGCGTAGATGATGTTGAGAAGGCTTACAAGGAAGCAATTTCTCGTGGTGCTATTGCTATTATGGAACCGCATACATTAACCGATGAGCATGGCTCGATAAAGAAAGCTGTAATCGGTACCTACGGAGATACCATTCATACTCTCATTGAACGAAAAGACTATAAAGGTTCTTTTATGCCAGGCTATCAAGCGTTCGAATCAAACACTCCTTATCTTTCAACCGGTTTAATTGGTATCGACCATGTTGTAGGAAACGTTGAGAAAATGGAAGAGTGGGTTTCTTATTACGAAAAGGTAATGGGTTTCAAAGCGATGATTCACTTCGATGACGAAGATATTAGCACAGAATACTCCGCTTTAATGTCCAAGGTAATGACCAATGGAGCTAGAATTAAATTCCCTATTAATGAACCAGCAGAAGGAAAGAGAAAGTCCCAGATTCAAGAATATCTGGAGTACTATAACGGAGCTGGGGTACAGCATTTAGCCTTGCTTACGAACGATATTATTAAAACCGTAACTTCCTTGCGTGCTAACGGAGTAGAATTCCTTGAAACTCCAGATAGCTACTATGATATGTTGAATGAGCGCGTAGGTAAAATTGACGAAGATGTAGAAAGACTACGTGAATTGAAAATCTTAGTTGACCGTGATGATGAAGGGTATTTATTACAAATCTTTACAAAACCCATTGTAGACCGACCTACCTTGTTTATTGAGATTATCCAGCGTAAAGGGGCAAGAGGTTTCGGAGAAGGTAACTTCAAAGCTCTTTTTGAGTCTATTGAACGTGAACAAGAACGCAGAGGGAATCTATAGTCTGGAGGAAGAGCAAAAATGAATCTATTAGATAAGATTCCAACAAGGAAAGAGATTGAATCTCTAGGTGTCTATGTCCCAGGAAAACCAATTGAAGAAGTAAAGAGAGAACTTGGTCTCGAAAAAATTTATAAGTTGGCCTCTAATGAAAACCCTTTCGGGTTTTCTGATTTGGCCAGAGATGCTATGATACGCGAAGTGAACACAACAAATTCTTATCCTGAGGGGACTGCACCAGTCCTTGCAGAAAAAATTGCTCTTCACCTAGGCGTAGCAAAAGAATCAGTCATCGTAGGGAATGGATCTGATGAGTTAATTCGTTTATTAAGTCGTGCGTATATTCGTCCTGAAGACGAAGTGATTATGGCGGACGTGACTTTCCCTCGCTATGAAACAAATATCCAAATTGAAGGCGGCAAGGTGGTTACCGTTCCTTTAGTAGATGGTGTCCATGATCTTTCAGGCATGCTAGAGGCTATAAACGATCAGACAAGAATGATTTTTGTATGTAACCCGAATAACCCAACAGGAACGATTGTAGGACGAGTTGCCTTATCCGAATTCATAGAGAAGGTTCCTCCGCATATCCTGTTGGTGGTGGATGAAGCTTATTACGAGTACGTAACGGATGAAGACTATCTGCAGACTTTGCCCATGCTTGAGGATCATCCCAATTTAATTATCTTGCGAACTTTTTCTAAGATTTATGGGTTGGCAGCTTTAAGAGTAGGCTATGGTATGATGCATCCTTCTATTGTGAAAGAACTCATGAAGGTCAAAGAACCATTCAATACGAATCGGATTGCTCAAGCTGCCGCTTGCGCATCGCTAGATGATGCAGGATTTGTAGAGGATTGTAAACAAAAGAATGCGGAAGGAAGAACGTATTTAGCAGAGGAAGTCGCTAGATTGGGGTATTCTTCGTTTCCATCGCAAGGAAATTTCATTATGATCCAACTCGATCGTTCAGGGGACGAGGTATTCCAAGCTCTTCTAAAGCAAGGAATCATCGTTCGTTCTGGAGGCCTGCTAGGCTACCCGCAAACCATTAGGGTATCTGTCGGAACTCCAGAGGAGAATCAAGCTTTTATTCAGGCATTTAAGGAAGCGATGGTGACATCCCAATGATCGTTGAGCCAAGTACATTAGCCTGGAAGGATGCCTATAAATTATTAATTGGTTCCATCCTTCCTCGGCCGATCGCCTTTGTTTCTACAATAGATAAAGAGGGCCTAGCTAACCTGGCCCCCTTCAGCTTTTTTACGGGAATATGTGCGGATCCTTTCCTCGTTTGTTTTGCCCCAATGCGCAGGGGAACGGATGGCGAGAAAAAAGATACCCTTAAGAATATTGAAGCTACAAAAGAGTTTGTAATCAATATCGTTGGTGAAAAAATCGTCAGCCAGATGAATGATTGTGCCATTGATTATTCTTCTGAAATTGATGAGTTTGAGCAGGTGAAATTGACCAAAGCATCCAGCCAGATTGTTTTGCCTCCTCGAGTAGAAGAAAGTGATGTCCAGTTGGAGTGTGTACTCCGTGAAATTCTTGACTTTGGTGATCAACCAGGTGCAGGTAGCTTAGTCATCGGGCAAGTGGTTGCTGTTCATATTCGTGATGAACTATATAAGGATGGAAAAATTGATACCGAGATGCTTCAACCGATTGGTCGTCTGGCAGGACAGTCTTATACTCGGGCTGCTGCAGATACCTTCGTGCTGGAGAGAAAGACAGCAGCGATGAAACCCTAAGAAAGGGTTGACGTGCAGGGGGATAAACAGATGAGATTAGTGACATTTATCAATCCAGAAGGTGAGAAGAGAGTTGGCTTGGTAATGGATAATTCCATTATGGATGTAGAAAAAGCAAGCTCTGGAAAGATTCCTGCAAACATGCTCGACTTGTTAAAAGAGCAGGAGACTCATCTTCCCTTACTAAAACAACTAAATGATTCCACTCTAGCAAAAGAGGCAGTTAGCTATCCGCTTGGTGAAATTACGCTTTGTGCGCCGATTCCTAATCCTCCAAGTGTTCGAGATTTTTATGCGTTCGAACAGCATGTAAAGACGGCAAGGGAAAGAAGAGGGTTGTCCGTAGTGCCTGAGTGGTATCAGATCCCTGTTTTCTATTTTACAAATCATCATGCCATTATTGGTCCGAATGATCCGGTTCATCGACCAAGGAAAACCAACTGGTTAGATTATGAGTTGGAAATAGCTTGTATCATTGGTAAAAAAGGACGAAATATCAAGGCAGAAGAGGCGGATTCTTATATATTTGGGTTTACCATCCTTAATGATTGGAGTGCCCGAGATCTACAAAGACAAGAGGTAGCGGTTGGGCTTGGGCCTGCAAAGGGCAAGGATTTTGCGACTTCTATTGGGCCTTATTTAGTCACGAAGGATGAACTCGAAGTTTATCGAGTTGGAGATCGATATGATCTCTCGATGACTGCGAAAGTGAATGGGAAGCTGCTGTCAGAAGGTAACTTTAAAGATATTTACTATACTTTCGGCCAGATGATTGAGAGGGCGTCTGAAGATGCTACCCTATATCCAGGAGATATTATTGGATCAGGGACAGTAGGAACCGGTTGTATTCTTGAAATAGGGACAGAAGTGCATCGTTGGCTTGAGCCAGGGGATGTGGTAGAGCTTGAAATTACGGGGCTAGGAACATTGCGAACTGAAGTGAAGGATTAGGGGAGGGGCTAGCTATGCCTTTTTATAAACAGATGGGGGAGATTCCCAAGAAGCGGCACGTTACATTTAGAAAGGAAGATGGCTCTTTATACAGAGAGCAAGTGATGGGTACCAAGGGTTTTTCCGGTATTCAATCCATTCTCTATCATCACCATATGCCTACTTCCGTGTCAAAAGCAGAATTAATAGGGTCTTATATGCCTCAGTATGAAGAGCAGGGTGCACTTACTCATCGGCATTTCCGGACCGCTATGCATCATGAAGTTGGAGATGCGGTAAGCGGAAGAGAGTATGTGTTAGGTAATGAGGACTTGTTGATTGGTATTGTCAATCCAACGAAAGCGATGGATTATTTCTACCGCAATGGTGATGGGGATGAATTATTGTTTGTCCATAAAGGAACTGGCAAGGTAGAGACCATGTTTGGGACCCTATCTTACCGACCAGGTGATTATATTGTCATGCCTATAGGGACCATTCATCGTTTCTTACCGGATAGTGGAGAATCTAAATTTCTAGTTGTGGAAACCAACAGCTGGATTAGTACGCCTAAGCGTTATCGGAATGCTCACGGCCAGTTGCTTGAGCATAGTCCTTTCTGTGAAAGAGATATACGCGTCCCTGAAGAGCTCGTTACTCATTCGGAAACCGGGGAGTTTGAAGTTAGAACCAAGTCTCGTGGGCTGATTCACCGTCACGTCATGACTCATCATCCATTAGATGTAGTGGGGTGGGACGGCTATCTTTTCCCTTGGATCTTTAATGTGGAAGATTTCGAGCCTATTACAGGCCGTATTCATCTGCCTCCTCCAATCCATCAGACGTTTGAAGGGAATAACTTTGTCATTTGCTCATTTGTTCCAAGGTTATACGATTATCATCCTGAAGCCATTCCAGCCCCTTATTACCATAGCAACGTGGATAGTGATGAAGTGCTTTATTATGTTAAAGGAAACTTCATGAGCAGAAAGGGAATAGAAGAAGCATCCATTACGCTCCACCCGCTTGGCATTCCTCACGGACCTCATCCAGGTAAAATTGAGGCGAGTATTGGAAAGAAGGAAACACTTGAGCTGGCTGTCATGATTGATACCTTCCGCCCTCTCAAAGTGGTAAAGAAAGCCCAGACCTATGAGGATCAGCCATATATGTACAGTTGGTTGGAAAGCAAATAAAAAGGAGGAGTGTCTTCAAGGATTGAAGACACTCCAATATAATAAAAAATTCTAAATTAATGAATTATATACTATTGTCTTGACCTAAGCAAAATTGCAATTATACTAAAAAATAGAGTCCGTTATTTTTGCGTCATATTATGAGTGCTTCGTAACGGCTAATTCCAAGCCCAGACAAATGTGGGTTTTGGAAGCGTATACATCACTACACTAAAGGGGGCCAGTAATTTGAGAAAAATCTTTGTACCAATCGTATGCAGCTTAATGATGTTGATGACAGCTTGTGGAGGTTCGTCTTCTACGACTCAACCAGCTGAACCAGCTAAGCCAGCCGAATCGACAGCTGCCCCAGCAGCGGGAAATGCTGAAAAGAAGACCGTGAAGATTGGAATAACCCAGATCGTAGAACATCCATCCTTGGATGCGGCGAGAGAAGGTTTCCTAGCTGGTCTTAAAGATGGTGGTTATGTAGAAGGGGAAAACTTAAAGGTTGATATTCAGATCGCTCAAGGGGATATGAATAACAATACAACCATTGCACAAAAATTTGCTGCGGATAAAGTAGATTTGATTCTAGCCATTGCTACACCAAGCGCTCAGGCTGCGGCTCAAGCCACATCTGATATTCCTATTTTCTTTACAGCGATTACAGATCCGCTTGGAGCTAAGCTTGTAGGTTCTCTAGAGCAGCCTGGAAAGAATGTAACAGGAACTTCTGATACGCATCCAGAGGCGATTCCTAATACAGTCAAGACAATTAAAGAGTTCTTCCCTGATGCAAAGAATGTAGGGGTTATCTATAACTCTGGTGAACAGAACTCTGTTGTAAACGTAGAAAATGCAAAGAAAGTAATGCAAGAACAAGGATTAACAGCAGTTGAAGCAACAGCCTCAAATAGTTCTGAAGTAAAGCAGGCAGTAGAGTCTCTAGTAGGACGCGTGGATGTTATTTATGTACCTAAAGACAACACAGCCGTTTCCGCTCTTGAATCCGTTACACAAGTGGCAAACCAAAACAAGATCCCTATGTTTGTTGGAGAAATGGATTCCGTTAAACGTGGAGGATTTGCAGGATTTGGTTTCGAGTATTATGACTTAGGATACACCACTGCAAAAATGGCTATGGAAGTATTAGATGGCAGCAAGAAGCCTGCTGATATTCCAGTTGGCTTCCCAGAAGAATTGAACTTGGTCATTAACAAGAAGGCAGCTGAAGCTCAAGGTGTGACCTTGACTGAAGCAATGACAAGCAAGGCAGTAATGGTTGAATAAAAAGGAATAAAACAAGAAGGGAAGTGCAGGTATGGCAACAGCATTAATGGGTTCACTCGAATCTGGTATCATATTCTCGCTGATGGCATTGGGGGTTTATCTAACCTTCAGAATCCTCAACTTTCCCGACTTGACTGTAGATGGTAGTTTTACCACAGGGGGCGCCATGGCAGCAGCCATGATCGTAGCGGGTTATCACCCGCTACTTGCCACCTTTGCTGCAGTTATAGCGGGATGTATAGCAGGTACAGTAACAGGTCTCTTACATACGAAAGGGAAAATTAATCCCCTTCTTTCCGGTATTTTATCAATGATAGCGCTTTATTCAATTAACTTGAGAATTATGGGTAAAGCAAACATTGGTTTACTAGGAGAAGACACATTATTTAGTCAAGTAATGGCGATTGCTTCAAGCCCATTTACCATCATACTCACGATGGCAATCTTAATTTTACTTGTTAAAAAAGTAATCGATTGGTTCTTAGATACTGAGATTGGATTGTCCATTCGCGCTACAGGTGACAATGAAAAGATGATTCGCAGCTTCTCGGCGAATACGGATAACACCAAAGTGGCTGGTCTTGCTATTTCAAACGGATTAGTCGCTATGTCCGGAGCATTGATGGCCCAATATCAAGGATTCTCAGACGTATCTATGGGTATTGGGATGATCGTTATCGGTCTTGCGTCTGTCATTATAGGGGAAGCAATTTTCGGTCATAAGAACATTCGCCGTGCGACCATTGCGGTCATTGGTGGAGCCATCGTTTACCGCATTATCGTGGCTCTAGCATTACGTGTTGGTTTGAATCCTTCTGATATGAAGCTTATGACAGCTCTTATTGTTATAGCTGCTTTGATTGCACCAAAGGTAATAGACAGTTGGAAAGAAAAGAGAAAAAAAGCTCAGAAAAAACAGGCTTCCAGCACAGTCGTGAGAGGTGAAAATCATGCTAAAACTTAAAGCTATCAACAAGATATTTAACGAGGGTACCGTTGATGAAAAGATTGCTTTAGCCGATATTAACTTGACTTTAAAGCCAGGGGATTTCGTTACGATCATCGGAAGTAATGGAGCAGGAAAATCGACAATGATGAATATGATCTCAGGCGTGTTAACTCCAGATGAGGGTACGGTAGAGATTGATAATACCGTGGTGAATGACTTATCTGAGCATCAACGTGCACCTTTGATTGGCCGAGTGTTTCAGGATCCCATGGCAGGAACGGCTCCAACCATGACTATTGAAGAGAACCTAGCTATGGCCTTCTCTCGCAATAAGCGCCGTACGTTAAGTAAAGGGGTCAATGCCAAGCGTAAGGAAATGTTTTATGAGTATCTTAAATCGTTAGGTCTTGGACTCGAGGGTCGTTTAACTGCGAAGGTTGGACTTCTCTCAGGGGGAGAAAGGCAAGCGCTAAGTCTTTTAATGGCCACCTTTACTCAGCCCAAAGTATTATTGCTAGATGAACATACAGCTGCCTTAGATCCAGCCAGAGCAGAGCTCATCACGCAGTTAACGAAGGAAATTGTGGAGAAATCAAAGCTAACCACTTTGATGGTTACTCATAATATGAAGCAAGCAATTGATTTGGGCAATCGATTAATCATGATGGATAAAGGTCGAATCATTCTTGATGTTCCAGAAGAGGAGAAAAAGGATCTCACCATTGAAAGTCTGCTTAAGGAGTTTGAACGATTTAAGGGTGTAGCAAGCGACCGAGTTTTACTTGGATAACGACTGCTCAGTGGAGAGGGAACATATAGATAAAGGAAGGTGATGTGAATGGTAACGATCCATAACCTGAAAGAACAAAACGCTCAATTAGAAGCAATCACATCTTTGACGGGGGGAAACATGATGACCGAGTTGGTTCAGGTTTTGACACCGCAAGGAGAGCTTGTAGTAGATATTGAGGACAAAATTGATCCTGAAACTATGGTAAAAATGTATGAAAACATGGTCTTTGTTCGAACGTTTGACCGTAAATCGGTTATCTTGCAAAGACAAGGACGAATGGGGACATATGCCCCGTTTGAAGGTCAGGAAGCCTCTCAAGTTGGCAGCGCCATGGCCTTAACTGCAGGAGATTGGCTTTTCCCAACATATCGTGACCATGCCGCTAGCATTACTCATGGGCAGTCGCTCATGCGCGTATTCCTATATTGGATGGGACATATGGAGGGTTCAATTAGCCCAGAAGGAAAAAATATTATGCCTCCTTGCGTGCCGATTGCTACCCAGATGGTTCATGCCGTTGGAACAGCTTGGGCCAGTAAATTAAAAGGAGAAAAGAAAGTTAGCCTAGCCTATTTCGGTGATGGAGCCACATCGGAAGGTGATTTCCATGAGGCGCTAAATTTTGCTGGAGTTTATAAGGCACCAGCGATCTTCTTCTGTCAGAACAATGGATTTGCTATTAGTGTACCGTTCGATCAACAATCTGCTTCAGCTACAATCGCTCAGAGAGCACTTGCCTACGATATTAAAGGGGTAAGAGTTGATGGAAATGATATCTTTGCGGTTTGGCTTACGATGCAAGAGGCTATCGAGCGGGCTCACGCAGGTGAAGGCCCTACTCTAATCGAGGCTATGACGTTCCGTTATGGAGCCCATACGACGGCCGATGACCCGAAGAAGTATCGTAATCAGGAGACTCTATCTCAAGAGTGGCGAACGGAGCGTGATCCGATTGATCGACTTCGCACTTATCTAGAGAAGAGAAACTTGTGGAATCAGGATAAAGAGGAACAATTGCTCAAGCAAGCGGATGAGAAAATTGATGCAGCGGTAAAGGAAGCAGAGGATTATCCGAAATCAAAGCCATCTGATATGTTCAAGCACGTTTTTGCTGAGACGCCTTGGATGATCCAGGAGCAAGAGCAGGAACTCAAGCGGTTTACGGATAAAGGAGGGAACTAAAACATGAGTCGCAAAATAACCATTATCCAAGCCATTACAGAAGCCATGGATCAGAAGCTAGCCGATGATTCCCGAGTGATGCTGTTAGGTGAAGATATCGGAGTCAATGGTGGAGTATTCCGCGCTACAGAAGGGCTAATTGAAAAGTATGGAAAAGACCGTGTTGTAGATACCCCCCTTGCCGAGGCTGGTATTATGGGTTCTGCTATTGGTTTGGCGCTAAACGGAATGATTCCTGTTGCAGAAGTTCAATTTTTAGCCTTTATCTATCCGGGGTTTGAGCAAATTGTATCCCATGCCGCGAGAATGAGATATCGTACAAGAGGTCAATACCATGTACCTATGGTCATTCGTACTCCTTACGGAGCTGGTATTCGCGGACCTGAACTGCATTCTGAGAGTGTAGAAACCTTCTTTACGCATGTTCCGGGGTTAAAAGTAGTTGTACCAAGCAATCCTTATGATGCAAAAGGGCTACTGATATCGGCTATCGAAGACCCAGATCCGGTGATGTTCTTAGAACCAACCAAGATGTATCGAGCGTTTAAAGAAGAGGTTCCAGAAGAAATGTACCGTGTGCCTATCGGTAAAGCGAAGGTTGTTCAAGAGGGTACGGATCTATCAATTTTTGCTTGGGGCGCTATGCTGCGTGTCGCAATGAATGCAGCGAAGCAAATCGAGCGGGAAAAGGGCTGGAAATGTGAAGTGGTGGATCTTCGAACCTTATATCCACTTGATCGAGATACCATCATTGCATCTGTTAAGAAAACAGGAAGAGCCCTCGTTGTCCAAGAAGCTCATAAAACAGTAGGGGTGGCTTCTGAAATCGTTTCTTTGATTAACGATGAAGCGCTCATTTATCTAAAGTCACCAGTGAAACGGGTTACCGGATTTGATGTTCCTGTTCCACAGTTCTCTATTGAAGATGACTACATGCCTACGGAAGCTAGAGTCAAACACGGAATCGAGGAGACAATTCTATTTTAATATAGATTTTCTTCGTTAAATGGGAGGAGAGATATACAAATGGTTGAATTTAAGCTCCCTGATGTTGGAGAGGGTATGCATGAAGGGGAAATCTCCAAGTGGTTAGTCAAAGAAGGCGATCAAGTCAAGCAAGATCAGCCGCTACTAGAAGTACAAACAGATAAAGTGAATGCCGAACTAACTTCTCCAGTTAGTGGCTTAATCAAGAAAATCATGTTTGCTGAAGGGGAAACTGCTCATGTAGGTCAAACATTGGTCGTTATTGATAACGGATCAGCAAGCGAAGTTGCAGCGACAGCACTCATGTCAAAACCAGAAGAAGTCGTTGAACAGACTCAAGAAAGAAGCAAGGTTCGTCCTAGTGCCCTATTTGACCGAGCGCTCGCTACGCCTTATGTAAGGCAATTAGCGAGAGAATTGAAGATTGATATTGAGTTGGTAAGCGGCAGTGGCCCAGTGGGACGTGTAACCGAAGAGGATCTTCGAGCTTTCCTAGCAAACGGGCAAGTTCAGAGTAAGGTGGAAAAAGAGATCGTTACACCTCCTGCTGTAGCAGTCGATAAGAAAAAGCCGTCGTCTGCCGTAACGCTAGAAGAAAAACAAATGGAAGAACGCATTGCTTTAAAAGGAGTTCGTAAAAAGATTGCAGAACACCTTGTTAAATCCGTCTCTATTATTCCTCATGTAACGCATGTTGATGAGTTAGAGATGGACTCTCTAAAGGCGCTAAGGGAGAAGTGGAAAGCTGTTGCAGAAGAACGTGGAGTGAAGCTGACCTTTTTACCTTTCTTTATTAAGGCATTGGTTATTGCATTGAAAGAGTTTAAGACTCTGAACGCCTCCATAGATGACAGCACTCAAGAAATTGTATTGAAAAATTACTATCATATCGGAATCGCTACGGATACAAAGGATGGTTTGATTGTCCCTGTTTTAAAGAATGCGGATAAAAAGACGATCTACCAATTAGCAGAAGAGATTAGTGAGCTGGCTCTTCGTGCTCGCGAAGGAAAACTTACCTTAGACGAAATAACAGGTGGAACCTTTACGATCAGCAATGTTGGCCCTATCGGAGGGCTGTATGCGACACCGATTATCAATCATCCTGAAGTAGCTATTCTAGGATTGCATAAGATGGAGCCTCGAATGGTTGTCCGCGATTGGGAAGGAGTGATCCGTTTGATGATGCATATGTCCCTATCATTCGATCATCGACTCATCGACGGTGTCACAGCCGTAAGATTTACAAATCGGATCAAGCAGCTTCTTGAAAACCCAGATTTACTGATGATGGAGATGGTATAAATGGTTGTCGGAGAAATTGCAGTAGAAACAGATGTCGTTGTGATTGGCGGGGGGCCCGGCGGTTATGCCGCGGCTATCCGTCTTGGTCAATTAGGACAATCTGTCGTTCTTATAGAAGAGGATAAATTAGGTGGAGTCTGCTTAAATCGCGGTTGTATTCCTTCTAAAGCGTTGATCCACTCTGCTGGGGAATATCATAAGCTAGGAAGCTTAGGGAAAATGGGAATTCGTATTCCAACGAATGATTTTTCATTTGAGATGGAAGGTTGGCAGGATTGGAAAGGAGGCATCGTTTCTCAGTTAAACAAGGGGATTGAACATCTCTGCAAAGAGAACGGTGTCACGGTGGTGAAAGGAAGAGCATCCTTCTTATCGGATGATCGGGTAGGTGTGGAAACCGGAGGCGATTTTGAAACCTATAAGTTTCAACAAGCGATCATCGCCACGGGCTCAAGACCTTTTATTCCAGCCTTTATTGAGGTGGACCATACTCATATTCTGGACTCGACCTCTGCTCTCCAATTGAAAGAAGTTCCTAAATCACTAGCGATCATCGGCGGCGGATATATAGGAATGGAGATGGGGATGGCATTTGCCAAGCTTGGAAGTAAGGTAACGGTTGTTGAAATGGCTGATCGTATACTTCCACAAGTTTCTGCTGGCTTAGTTCGTGAAGTTACCCGTAATGCGAAAAAATTGGGTATGACGATCAAGACATCAACAAAGGTTGAGAATATCGGCTTGGATAACGGAAAAACGGTGTTAGAGGTTACTTCTGAAAAAGCAGGTAATGAAACCATTGTCAGCGATAAAGTGTTAGTGACAATTGGACGAATCCCGAATTCCGGTGGGCTTGGCTTAGATCAAGCTGGGGTCGAAATGGATGAACGAGGCTACATTCCGGTTGATGCTAAGTGCACAACCAATGTTCCACATATCTATGCTATTGGAGATATCACTCCTGGTCCAGCGTTAGCTCATCGTGCTTCTAAGCAGGGAATCGTAGCGGCGGAAGTGATATCAGGTTTAGCCAGCTCCGTAGACTCGCCGTTAATTCCTTATGTCATCTTTACTGAACCTCAAATTGCTGGAGTAGGCTACTCAAAAGAGGAGGCTGAACAACGGGGATTTGAAGTGAAGGTGGGGCAATTTCCATACCGGGCTAACGGACGTGCTCTGGCTACAGCTGAAGTGGATGGTTTTGCCGAAGTGATCGTGGACGCGAATACTCACTTGCTGTTAGGTATGCACATGGTAGGTGCGGATGCCTCCAATATGATTGGTGAAGGAGTCCTTGCTTTAGAACTCTCAGCAAGAGTAGAAGACTTAGCGCTGACTATGCACCCGCATCCGACGCTCTCGGAAGTATGGTTAGAGGCAGCTGAAGCAGCACTTGGCCATGCGATCCATATTGTGAATAAATAGGGTTATAGGAAGAATCCGTGAGAACGGGTTCTTTTTTTTACTTATTAGGGCTTGACTTAATGAGATATAATTAAATCAATTCTAAACATTTATATAATAACAGGAGTGGGGGAAATGGGAAAAACGCTACATCGGAGTTGGTGGATCCTTGTGATTGCCACGCTCAATTTGCTGGCATGTTTAGGCTTTGGAAGATTTTCTTTTGGGGCCATTATGCCCTTCATGAAGGAAGGTCTTACGCTTAATTACAGTCAGACGGGTTTAATTGCTTCTTCGGTTTTTCTTGGATATTTGTTGAGTGCAACGACAGTGGGGTATGCCGTCATGCGCTTTACAGCTAAGAAGGTTATCATTGTTTCGCTGTTTATAACCGTGTTAGGGATGATTGGAAGTGGACTATCCTATAATTTCTGGACAGCTTATCTTTCCTGTTTAATTATTGGAATCGGTGCAGGAGCCGGAAATGTAACCAACTTAGGGTTAGTAGGAAAATGGTTTGTCTCGCGGTACAGGGGAATGGCGTTAGGAGTAGTCAATGCTGGTTCAGGGATTGGAATGGTTTTAAGTGGAATATTCGTACCCTATATGATGGTCAGTTATGCAGATGATGGGTGGAGATTTAGTTGGTATATACTAGCTGCTGCGATACTATTATTTATATTGCTGAATCTCCTTTTTATGAAGAATGACCCTTCTGAAGTAGGAATGAATCCTTATGGAGATAGCGAGAGGAAGGAGGATAAAAAGACTGCGAAACAGGTCCATAGAGAGGATGAACATAAATCGCAAACGGTTTATCGCAATAAGCTGTTATGGATGATTGGATTTGTTTATCTCACTTGGGGTTTTAGTTATCTCATTTTTTCCACCTTTTTTATGGACTATCTGATTCAAGACGTAAGACTGGGAGAGAAAGCAGCAGGACAATTATTTGCAGTGGCTGGTTTTGCTAGCATACTAAGCGGTTATATCTGGGGTAGTGTATCGGATCGAATCGGGAGAATGCCATCTTTATTCCTCGTCTATATATCGCAGGCTGTCCTCTTATTAGCTTTTAGCATGACAGATCATTATGTCTTGTTATTGGTGGAAACGGTGTTGTATGCGGTTACGTTATGGGGAGTGCCGACCGTAATGGTAGCAGCGGTTGGCGATTTTGTTCATCCATTGAAGACCCCTGTTGCGATAGGATTTATTACACTCTTCTTTGGAGTGGGACAATTTATTTCTCCTGTTATTACCGGTACATTGGTTGATTTATCGGGTTCTTATTTAACAGCCTTCTTTTTGTCCTCTTTTGTCTGCTTTCTTGGCAGTGTGGGGTGCATTGTATTACACCTCAAGAGAAAGAAAGAATTGTCTGTTGTCCAGGATAATAGAATAACAATTTAAAACATATAAAATATACCTTGACTAGTCATTAACAATATTAATATACTAAAAATAAAAGATACGTGATAATAACGTTATATAAATTAAACGTTATATATATTACGTAATTACTTCGTTTGGAGGAGAATATCCCATGGTAAAATTAATCGCAATCTATCGCAAGCCGGAGAATGTAGAGGAATTTGATCAACATTATCATGACGTCCATGCACCGTTAGCGGCTAAGATGCCAGGACTGATTAAGCTTGAAGTGAATAAGATTTACGGTACTCCTATGGGAGAGAGTGACTTGCACTTAATCGCAGAGATGTACTTCGAAACCAAAGAAGCCTTGGTGCAAGCGTTGTCATCCCCAGAAGGAAGAGCAGCAGGAAAAGACTTAATGGGTTTTGCAGGTAAAGTCGTATCCATGCACTTTGCTGAAGTCCTTTAGGAGGTTCCTTTGAAACCGAAATTAGATGACCGTGAGATTCATCAGAAGTATTACGAGCAGATCTGTGAGAAGCTGCGAAACGATCCATTTGCTCAGTATCTTGGAGTTGAGTTAATAGAGGTCGGGGAAGGAACAGCTACGGCAGAAGTGGTTGTCAGGGATAATTTGCTGAATGCTCATGGCACAACACATGGAGGGGTCGTTTTCTCCCTAGCTGATGTGGTTTTCGCTGTAGCAAGCAACTCTTACGGGAAGACATCTGTCGCCCTATCCATGAATATTGGATTTCTGGCAGCAAGTTGGAAAGGGACGAAGTTGAGAGCAACAGCAGTAGAAGAGAAGCGAAATAACCGGACAGCTTGGTATCGCATTAAAGTGGAAAGTGAACGTGAGGTTGTAGCGATCCTTGATGCCTTGGTTTACCGTAAAAACGATTATTTTATCCCCCTGGAAGAAGCGGCGGAGATATAAACGAAAGGGAAGGGATGAGACCATCTGCTATACAGGGGTCTCTCCTTCTTCCAAGGATAGGGGTGAGACAATGAGCAATCAAACAAAAAATAGATTTAATCACTACTTAGGAATTGAGATTGAACAAGTCAATGATGAAGGTTGTGTCGCTGTCTTAAAGATTAGACCTGAACTTTACAATAGCTTAGAAGGCGTCGTCCACGGTGGGGTGACTAGCACGTTAGCTGATGTTGCAATGGGCCACGGAGCAGCACCACACGTAGACGGTGTGCAGCAGTGTGTAACTGTAGAAAGTAAAGTTAATTTTCTAGCTCCAGCTAGAGGAGAGTATCTAAGAGCAGAATCTAAGGTACTTAGAAGAGGCGGCAATACGATTGTCATGGAAGCCCGAATTACGACAGATGATGCGACACTTGTCGCTGTCGCTTTAGGAACTTACGCGAGGGTTCAACCTAAGAAATAAGCTAATATCAAGAGAGGGGCATGTAGAAAGATGGAGCAACCTGTACTACTAGAGCGAGATGGCCATCTGGCTATCATTAAGCTAAACCGGCCAGAGGAATTAAATGCCCTTAACTATGACACCTTGGCCAAGTTGGGTGAGATTGTTGAGCAGATACAGCTAGATTCCAAGGATATTCGTGTGGTAATCGTTGCTGCACAAGGACGTGCCTTCTGTGCTGGTGCAGACCTGAAGGAGCGCCGTACGCTCAATGAACAGCAAGTTCGCCGTAATGTGAGAAAAATTCGTGATGTATTTACGGCTATAGAGAGATTGCCTCAACCTACGATTGCGGCGATTAATGGCTATGCTTTTGGTGGAGGATTCGAGCTAGCGCTCGCTTGTGACTTCCGATACGCGGTTCAAGATGCGATGATGGGACTTACAGAAGTGAGCTTAGGGATTATTCCAGGAGCGGGCGGAACACAACGTTTATCTCGATTGATTGGGCCATCAAAGGCAAAAGAATTAATCCTTACAGCACGGAAGATATCAGCAAAGACAGCTCTTGATTATGGATTCTTAAATGGTGTGGCGGAAAGCCAAGAGCAGTTAACGGATCAGGCTCTTAGTCTTGCTAATGAGATTTTAGGAAATGCACCATTAGCTGTATACCAAGCGAAGTATGCGATAGATAAGGGAAGCAGCGTTGATTTACAGACGGGATTAGATCTTGAATCTAAAGCCTATGAAGTGATCATTCCAACGAAAGACCGACTAGAGGCCTTAGAAGCCTTCAGAGAGAAAAGAAAACCGGTTTTTCGAGGAGAGTAAACAAGTTTCTACTTGATTGAATATAGTTTAAAAAACTATTTATTTTGATATGTAATCGGTGCCAACGGTTTGTGGGGGAAATAAAAAAACCTGAAAAAGAGGATATGGAGGAGAAATAAAATGATATTCAATCCCGTAATGGAGACAATGTCGCGTGAGGAAATGCAGAAGCTGCAGTTGGAGAGATTAAAGGAAACATTACAGCGTGTTTATGAGAAGGTTCCTTTCCATAAAGAGAATTTTGACAAAGCTGGAATAAAGCCTGAGGATATTGGGTCTCTTGAAGATTTAAACAAAGTACCATTTATGAAGAAAACCGATCTTCGTGAAAACTATCCATTCAATCTGTTTGCTGTAGAGATGAATGAAGTGGTTCGAATTCACGGGTCCTCTGGTACGAAAGGAAAACCAACTGTTGTAGGCTATACCAAAAAGGATATTGAGAACTGGTCAGAGCTTGTTGCACGTGCTTTATGCTGTGCTGGCGGACGCCCTGGGGACATCTTCCACAACGCTTATGGTTATGGATTGTTCACGGGTGGACTTGGTTTGCATTACGGAATTGAATATATGGGAGCTGTAGCTGTCCCGATCTCTGGCGGTAATACACCACGTCAAATTACCCTGATTCAAGATTTCCAGCCAAGAGGGATTGCGGCTACACCATCTTATACTTTAAATATCGTAGAAGAAATGAAGAGAATGGGACTTGATCCAAGAGATACAAGCATTAAATATGGAATCTTCGGAGCAGAGCCTTGGTCTGAAGAGATGAGAGCTCAATTAGAAGCGGAATTGGATATTAAGGCGATTGATATCTATGGATTGAGCGAAGTTATGGGCCCAGGGGTTTCTATCGAGTGTTATGAAGCTCAAGACGGATTGCATATTGCAGAAGATCACTTCTTAGCGGAGATTGTTGATCCGAAGACAGGAGAAGTCCTACCATATGGTGAAGAGGGAGAATTAGTCTTTACTTCTCTTACGAAGGAAGCATTTCCAGTTGTTCGTTATCGTACGGGGGATATTGCCTCTTTAAACCCTGAAAAATGTAAGTGTGGACGTACCTCATTACGCATGTCCCGTATTAAAGGTCGCGTAGATGATATGTTAATTATTCGTGGAGTAAACGTGTTCCCAACGGAAATCGAATCCGTGTTATTAGGATTTAAAGAGCTTGCTCCATATTACCAAGTGGTCATTGAACGAGATGGTGCTCTGGATCGTTTTGAGGTTCATTGTGAAGTAACAGAAGAGTTCATGAACCAAATTGGAGCCATTGAGGGAAGTGCAGAGGTTGGTAAATTAGTAAAAGCGATCGGTCATGATATGAAGAATGCTCTAGGTGTGTCGGTTGTGCTACGTGTGAATAAGCCAAACTCTATTCCTCGCAGTGAAGGAAAAGCGATCCGTATTGTAGATAATCGTAATAAGGTTCTAGCTTAGTTGTTGTTAGGAGGAAAAAGGAATGGCCTACGAATTCATTAAAGTAACAGCAGAAGGACCGATTGGGATCATTACCTTGAATCGCCCAGAAGTCCTCAATGCCTTGAATTTAAAAATTGTAGATGAAATCGTGGGAGAGATGGAGCGGATGGATCGTGATGATGCCATCCGCGTCATCCTTATCACGGGTAATGATAAAGCTTTTGCAGCTGGTGCAGATATTGATGAAATGGCAGATGAAGCGGTTATATCAATGTTATTAAAGGACCAATTTGCGGTTTGGGATCGTATGAGTAAAATTAATAAGCCAACCATTGCTGCGGTGAGTGGATTTGTACTAGGCGGCGGTTGTGAACTTATGATGAGCTGCGACATGGTGGTTGCTTCGGAAACAACGAAAATTGGACAGCCTGAGATTAAATTAGGGGTTATGCCAGGAGCAGGCGGAACGCAACGTTTAACGAAAGCAGTCGGTAAGGTTAAGGCTATGGAGATGCTGCTTACAGGAGATCCTATTTCAGCAGAAGAAGCCCTTCATTATGGTTTGATCAATAAGGTTGTACCCGTTGAAGTCTATATGCAGGAAGCATTAAAACTAGCGAAGAGGATTGCTGTTCAACCCCCTGTAGCTGCTCGTTTGATTAAGAAATCCGTGCTTAAAGCCATGGATAATCCGCTTGATGAGGGAATGGAATACGAGCGCAATTGCTTCTATTTATTGTTTGCTAGTGAGGACAAGAACGAAGGGATGAAGGCTTTCGTGGAAAAGCGCCGTCCCCAATTTAAGGGAAGGTAGGGGCCAACATGTACGAAACGATACTCTTTGACCGAGTTGGAGGAGTGGCAAAAATCACGATGAACCGCCCGGATAAGTTCAACTCCTTTACCGAACAGATGCACAAGGAGCTAATGGATGCTCTTAAGAAGTCAGAGAAGGACGCGGAAATACGTTGTATTGTGTTAACCGGAGCGGGAAAAGCCTTTAATGCGGGTCAAGACCTCGGAGAGGTTCAAGGTGGCAAGGTGGATTTTGGAGCCTTCTTACGCAACCGTTATAATCCGCTTATCACTCAATTACAAAAGATAGAGAAACCGATTATTGCTGCTGTGAATGGAGTTGCTGCAGGAGCTGGAATGAGTCTAGCTCTTGCTTGTGATATTCGTTTAGTAAGTGAAAAGGCTTCTTTCGCAGATGTTTTCGTAAATATTGGCTTAGTTCCTGATTCAGGTGGATGCTACTTCCTTCCTCGAATTGTCGGTATGGGTAAAGCATTAGAATTAGCGATGACAGGTGATAAGGTCACTGCGGAAGAGGCCTATCGTATTGGTTTAGCCAACAAGGTAGTAGCTTTAGAGAGTTTTGACCAAGAGGTCATGGAATATGCAAATCGTTTAGCTAACCTTCCTACAAAGGGAATGGGGTTAATTAAGCGTACAATGTACAAAGGATTAACGATGGGCTTAGAAGAGACATTGGAATATGAAGCATACGCACAAGAGATTGCCGGTGCTACGCATGACCATCAGGAGGGTGTACAGGCCTTCTTTGAAAAAAGACCCCCAGTTTTCAAAGGAAATTAGACATTCTTCAATAGAATGGAAGAAGGAGGGATATTCAACATGACTGCTTATCAAGTAGGAGTAATTGGAGCTGGAACGATGGGAGCGGGAATCGCTCTTGTCTGTGCTCGCAAGGGCCATCGTACTTGGCTTTTGGATGCGAATCCAGTTGTATTGGATAAAGCACAATCTTATCTTCAGGCAACCTTAAAGAAAGACGTAGAAAAAGGAAAAATTACGGAACAACAAAAAGAGGAAATCTATCAATCTATCGTTCCCGTATCTGAGATTCAAGCTTTAGCGAATTGTGATATCGTCATTGAAGCAGTACCCGAAAGACTAGAGTTGAAAAAATCAATATTCTCCTCGCTTGTTGATATCTGTTCGCCAGAAGCGTTGTTGTTAACCAATACATCCTCGATCTCGATCACAGAGATTGCAGGAGGGCTTAAGAATCCAGAGCGAATTTTAGGATTTCACTTTTTCAACCCTGCTCCTGTTATGCCGTTGGTTGAAGTCATTCACGGGAAGAAATCTAGCCCAGAGAATACAGAGAAAGCTTATCAATTTGCCAAAGATCTTGGTAAGGTCCCTGTCCTTGTAGGGGATACTCCAGGCTTTATTGTAAATCGCGTAGCACGTCCTTATTATAATGAAGGTTTACGAATTCTCGGGGACCGTGTGGCAACAGCAGATCAGATTGATAACATTATGAAAAAAGCTGGCGGATTTAAGATGGGTCCGTTTGAATTACAAGATTTAATTGGTATTGACATTAATTTTGCGACAACGGAATCTGTCTATACCAACTTCTTTCATGAAGGGCGCTTTAAGCCGAGCCGTATTCAACAGCGTATGGTTCAAGCTGGCAATCTAGGAAGAAAGACAGGTGAGGGTTTCTATGACTACAACAAATAGGATCATTCTACTTACCGGGATAAGCCCTCTCTATCAAGAGCTAAAAGAGTTAATAGAAAGCCAAAATCATCAAGTTGTCTCTATTCAAGAGTTAGACCAATGGAAGGATCGCATTGATCTCGTAATGGAAGTTAGCAGTCTTGATTTAGAGGCAAAAAAGCAATCTATTAAGATTTTAGATGAGGTCTTGCCAACAGACGTACCGATTCTAACAAGTTCACTTGCCATCACCGCAACAGAAGTAGCGTCTTGGGCAAATTCATCCGAACGAATCTGCGGATTTGGTACCCTTGTCCCACTAGCAGAGCGTGAATTGTTTGAGGTGGCTCCGGCCCTGCAAACCTCAGAAGCCACCTTGGATCAAGCTAAGATGTTTATTGAAAGTCTTGGAAAAGAGGTTGCTGTGGTAGAAGATGAAGTAGGATTGGTCTTCCCAAGGGTCTTATCTCTCATTATTAATGAGGCTGTTTTTACCGTTATGGAAGGAACGGCTACACCTGGTGATATTGATATTGCCATGAAAAAAGGAACCAACTATCCATACGGTCCTCTCGAATGGGCAGATCGAATTGGACTAGATGAAGTTTATGCGATTATCCGTGGGTTGCATCGAGATCTTGCAGAGGAGCGCTATCGTCCAGCTCCGTTATTGCGCAAGCTTGTTCTCGCGGGACGGGTAGGTCAGAGAAGCGGTCAAGGCTTCTACAATTACCAAGGATAAGAGGTCGGATAACGATGACACTATCAAATAAGGATGTATATGTTGTAGCAGCTGCTAGAACACCTGTCGGAAAATTAGGTGGAAGCTTAAAGGATGTCCCGATGGATGATTTATGCGTTTCGGTTATGCAAGAAGTTGTACGGCGCTCTCCCATCACAGGTGAACAAATTGACGGCGTCATTATGGGGAATGTCATTTCTGCAGGTCCTTTTATTAATATTGCTCGTGTAGGGTTGCTTAAGGCAGGGCTTCCAGAGTCATTACCTGGCTTATCCGTAAACCGCGTATGTGCTTCTGGCTTAGAAGCTATTAACTTATCAGCTCAATCGATTCAAGCCGGCCACGCTGGGATTATGTTGGCGGGAGGGGTTGAAAATTTGACTCGTTCTCCTTATATCATGGAGAAGTTTTCCCAGCCTCATCAACGTGGAGCACAAACATTAATAGAATCCTTTGGTGGCCCTCGTTCAGCGCCTGTGTCTTTATATGGTGAATTAACGATGGGAGATACAGCTGAGAACGTAGCAGAGAAATTTGAGATTAGCCGTGAGGATCAGGATGAATTTGCTCTAGAGAGTCAACGACGCGCTATTCGAGCGATCGATCAAGGGTTATTTAAAGAAGAAATTGTTCCGGTTGTTATCCCTAATAAGAAGGGTGAACCTACCGTATTTGACACGGATGAGTACCCGCGCCGTGATGCATCTCTAGAATCTTTATCCAAGCTGCGACCTGCATTCCGAAAAGGTGGTACAGTAACTGCTGGTAACTCTTCTGGAATTAATGATGGAGCAGCAGCGGTTTTGTTGATGAGTGAAGAGAAGATGAAGGAAACTGGTGCTAAGCCGTTAGGGCGAATTGTACATTTTGCTTGCGGTGGGGTTGATCCAAAAATTATGGGTATCGGACCGGTTGTAGCCATACGAAAACTACTGGCTGATGTTGATCTATCCATTGACGATATCGACCTGTTCGAACTCAATGAAGCATTTGCCTCACAATCCTTGGCATGTATCCGAGAGCTGGGTCTTCCTGCCGATCGAACCAATGTCAATGGAGGAGCGATCGCCTTTGGTCATCCACTAGGAATGAGCGGTACTCGACTGCTAATTACCGTTCTTTATGAGCTTCGTCGCCGCAATAAGCGTTATGGCGTTGTTTCCTTATGTATCGGTGGAGGACAAGGGCTGGCAACACTAGTCGAGGCGCTGTAACAAAAGAGGAGGAGAAAATCCAATGAAGACGCCGGTAATTATTGACGGAGTTCGTACCGCTATTGGTCGACATGGAGGAGCTTTAAAAGATGTTCGTCCAGATGATCTAGGAGCTGTAGTCATCAAGAAATTATTAGAACGAAACCCGATTGATCAGGAGCTGATCGATGACGTCATCTTCGGTTGTGCCAATCAAGCTGGAGAAGATAATCGAGATGTAGCAAGGATGTCCCTGCTACTTGCGGGGTTGCCTGTGACTGTCCCTGGTGTTACGGTTAACCGTCTATGTGGTTCAGGTTTAGAGGCTGTCAATCAATCCGCTAATGCCATTGCGGCTGGTCGTGGTCAGGTTTACCTTGCCGGTGGTACGGAAAGCATGACCCGTTCACCCCTAGTTATGATTAAACCGGGAACGGCTTATCAAAGAGGAAACATGCAAATGCATGACACCACTTTAGGGTGGAGACTGATTAATCCTAAAATGGATGCGGCGTATACGATATCTCTAGGTGAAACGGCAGAAAATGTAGCCGAACAGTTTAACATCAGCCGTGAGGCGCAGGACGAATTTGCTCTTGCAAGCCAACAAAAGTATGGCAAAGCTCTAGCAGAAGGAAAGTTTGCTTCTGAGATTGTGCCTGTGGAAATCAAAGGGCGTAAGGGCGATGTTACGATCTTCGATCAAGATGAGCATCCGCGTCCAGAAACGACCATGGAGCAGCTGGTGAAGTTGAAACCTGCATTTAGACAAGGAGGAACGGTTACGGCGGGTAATTCCTCTGGTTTAAATGACGGAGCAGCTGCACTGCTTATGATGGATGAAGAGATGGCACAGCAGTTGGGTCTAAAGCCGAAAGCAAGAGTAATAGCTTCAGCGGTGGCAGGGGTAGATCCGACAATTATGGGTATTGGACCTATACCAGCCACGAGAAAGGCATTAAAGCAAGCCGGATTAACGGTTGACGACATTGATTTATTTGAGTTTAATGAAGCATTTGCTGCTCAAGCGCTTGCCTCTATTCAAGAATTAAATGTTGATATGAATAAAGTGAATGTGAATGGGGGAGCGATTGCCCTAGGTCATCCGCTAGGATGCAGTGGAGCTCGTATCTTGACTACTCTTCTTCATGAGATGGAAAGACGACAAGTACGTTATGGTTTGGCTACGATGTGTATTGGTGTAGGCCAGGGGATTGCTACTATTATTGAGCGCGTATAAGATACATTGTTCAAGATGTGTAAAAAAAAGCCACGAGGGCATTAAACTCGTGGCTAAACTCTTAATACTTGAGATAAAAATAAGGTAATTTCCCCTCTGGTAAAAAATTGCCCTTCTTCGCCTTCATCAGGGAGAACAAGAGCGGTTGAAACCGAGAAGATCTCTGAATTTTCAGGTGTGTAAAAAAGGAGCTGAACCATTTCGTTATTAGGAAACAGCCACGTTACTAACTCACAATTCGTTGTCGTGCTGCTATTAACATTGATGATGTAGTCTTCATAAGGATAGGTTTCCTCGTGTTGTATTGCAATTTCTGTCCCCTCGTAATAATGAAGCAAGGTTCTGGCCATCATTCGCAGTCCACCTTTCCGTATTGAATTTCTCTATTTTATCCCTAAATGAGCACTTATATAGAGGCTCTGTTAGATCGTATTGTTGAGATTGTTTATTGTACATCAATTACTTTTCCAATGGCAATAAACCGGTTTAGTTGTTCACAAAAACTTAACAAACAAAAACGCTGCCAGTTTAAAAGAAGACTATATCAAAGATTCAAAAAAATAAATTGACGACGTAAATTGTATTTAATATAATAACGTTAATAATACGTTATACTAAAATATCGTCATACAATAACGTGAAACGGATGCAGTCGTTAACATAATAGTGCATAATAGATAAGACGATTTTTAAAGGAGTTGATCTCATTGAAGCCCCAATCGCTGCTATTTACTATATATGGGGAATACGTAAGGCATTATGGAAGCGAGATATGGGTGGGGAGTTTAACGAAGCTGATGGGGGAATTCGGTATGACGGAGCAAGCTGTTCGAGCGGCGATCTCCCGAATGCTTAGACAGGGATGGTTAGAATCTAAGAAGCTAGGTAATCGAAGCTATTATTCGATGTCGAGTCGTGGGAAGAAAAGACTAGATGAAGCTGCTGCCCGTATTTACAAGGTGGACAGTCAGGGCTGGGACGGAACTTGGTGTATTGCTAGTTATAATATTCCTGAAGATCATCGCAAGCTGCGGGACCAGCTGCGTAAGGAGCTTAGCTATTTAGGATTTGGGATGTTAACTAATAGTACGTGGATTTCCCCTAATGACTTGGTTGATCGACTGAAGGATATCACACATGCCTACGAAATTAATGATTATGTTGAAATCTTCTCGGCTTCCCATCTAGGCTGGAGTGAAGCGCAACAATTAGTTCAGAAGTGCTGGAATCTAGAAGAGATTAATGAATCATATAAGGAATTCATTAATATATATCAGCCACAATACAAGGAACACATGGAACAAATGAACAAGAAGCAAGAGATTCCAGATAATGAATGCTTTGTAGAGAAGACAAAGTTAGTCCACCACTATCGGAAATTCTTGTTTATTGACCCTGATCTTCCAGAAGAATTACTCCCAACTATTTGGTTTGGGGGAGAGGCAGATGAGCTGTTCAAAAATTATTACAACCTACTTCATCCAGGAGCGGTTAAGTTCTTTGAAGGCGTTTACGAACCGATTCCAGTGTAGCTTCCAGAATTAAATATGTAAGGGCTCTAAAGCTTAAGGAATTAGAGCCTTACTATAGATAATAAAAAAAGAGAAACAACTGTTTTGGGAGGGAGAGGAAGTTTTTTAGTCCTGATGAAACCGTATTCAAAGAAACTAAGTTGGTGGGAGAACTAGGGAATCTGAACTAGGGGGGGGAACGTAAGTGACAGAGTTATTTCAGTATATTGCAAACGGTATCGTTTCTGGCGGTATTTATGCCATTGTCGCAGTTGGATTTATCACAATCTATAACGTAAGTAAAGTAATCAACATGGCCCAAGGAGAGTTCCTAATGCTCGGGGGGATGTTGACGGTTACATTTATTAGTATGAAGCTTCCCTATGCTGGGGCATTCATCCTGGCAGTGCTACTTGTAACTGGGCTAGGGATCTTAATTCAAAAAGGAATTATAGCCAACGCAAAAAATGCCAATCCAGTTAGTTTGATTATCTTAACCATTGGGGTGTCCATCCTCATTCGTGGATTAGCGAGCCTCTTTTGGGGGAAGGATCCCTTCGCACTAGAACCATTAACAAGTAATAATCCAGTTTCTGTAGGCGGTGTAAATGTAGCACAACAGAGTATCTGGGTTATTCTATCGGTATTACTTATTCTTTTAGGTTTATGGTATTTGATGGACAAGACGATGTTAGGTAAGAAAATTAATGCCTGTTCTGTCAATCCTTTAGCAGCTAGATTAATGGGAATTAGTCCTTCGAAGATGACCATGCTGTCCTTTGCGATCAGCGCGGCAACAGGGGCTGTTGCAGGAATCGTGATCGCTCCGTTAAGTGTTACTGCTTATGATGTTGGAGTGCTGCTAGGGGTAAAAGGTTTTGCTGCAGCGATCCTTGGTGGGTTAGGAAATCCGTTAGGTGCAACGGCAGCAGGGTTCTTGTTGGGATTATTGGAATCAATGGGGGCAGGTTACGTAAGTTCAGGTTTAAAGGATGCCTTTGCCTTTTTGATCCTCATTGCGGTACTACTGATTAAACCAACCGGACTCTTTGGAGAACGCAGTGTTGGAAAGGGAGGCCTGTAATGAATAAAGACAAAAAATTCAGAAAAGGCATATTGGTTTATCTACTAATTGTTCTGCTTTTTCCTATTGTAATTACGGATGATTACTATCAATCGGTTGGAGTTATTATTGGACTTCATGCTATTGTTACCATTGGTTTGTGTTTAGTGATGGGGCTTGCAGGACAGATTTCACTTGGACAGGCTGCATTTTGGGGATTAGGAGCTTACACATCTGCTGTATTAACAACGAAATACGGAGTACCACCAGCACTTGGTCTAGTGGCAGCGGCGCTAGTACCTGGATTCTTTTCCTACCTGTTAGCTCGAGCAATCGCTGGTTTGCAAGGTTACTACCTAGCGATGGCTACTCTTGCTTTTGGATATATCGTCCAAATTGGAATTAAAGAGTGGGAACCTGTAACCGGTGGAGCTAATGGGATCATCGGGATACCTTCTATCGCTTTCTTTGGCCAATCAGAGATGGGAATGTACTATCTTGTTTGGGGATTTGTAACACTTGTTTTGCTTTTCTCTTTAAATATTTTGAATTCCCGTGTTGGACGTGCTTATCGCGCTATTCATAAGAGTGAAATTGCTGCAACATCCATGGGAATTGATGTTCGAGAATTTAAGTTAAGTGCATTCGTAGTAAGTGGAATGTTTGCTGGGATTTCGGGCGGTCTCTATGCTCACTATATTGGAATTCTAGATCCACAGCCATTCGGTATGCATGAATCTATTGTCTTTATCACAATGGTTGTGGTAGGTGGTATGACGAGTATATGGGGGGCTCTAGTAGGGACGGTCATTATTGAGCTTATTAGCGAAGGCTTAGTAGCTGCTAGTCACGTCATTCCTGGACTTAAGGGAGATATCGATACGATTGTATTCGGAGCCATTCTTGTTCTTATCGTCATGTTTATGCCAGAGGGACTCGTTCCTCGTATTCGAGCAGCTTATCTAAAATATCAGGTGAAGAAGTCAGAGTATCCTCAACAGAAAAAGGAAGGGAAGACGGTAGCATGACGGAAAAACTACTAGACGTTCAGCAGATCACAATGGATTTTGGTGGGGTCCGTGCCGTTAATAATGTTTCCTTTGAAGTAGGTGTAGGAGAGATTGTAGCTCTTATTGGACCCAATGGAGCAGGGAAGAGTACCGTATTAAACATGGTTTCTGGTGTTCTTCTACCGACACAAGGAGAAATATTCTTTAAAAACCAGAGACTATCAAGAGTGAAGGGTCATGAGTATCCAGGTCTGGGCATTGCTCGAACCTTTCAGAACTTACAAACCTTTGATGATATGACTGTTCTAGAGAATGTTATGGTAGGCTTTCATTCTAATACGAAGTCAGGAATTCTATCGTGTGGCCTAAAGCTTCTTTCCTCTCGTAAGGAAGAAACAGAGATGTATGACCGTGCCTACGAATTGCTTAAGTTGGTTGGGATTGCAACACTAGGACATCATCAGGCAGGAAGCCTATCCTATGGTAAACTTCGCCTCATGGAGATTGCACGTGCCCTTGCTACGAATCCTAAATTGCTGTTATTGGATGAACCTGCTGCGGGTCTAAACCATTCGGAAACCCTAGAGATGACTGAGATGTTTAAACATATTCGAAAGCAGGGTACTGCCATCCTTCTCGTAGAGCATGACATGGATATGGTTATGAATGTAGCGGATCGAATTGTTGTACTAGATCAAGGAGGAAAAATTGCAGAAGGCCTCCCTGCAGAGATTCAAGAGAACCCGAAGGTCATCGCTGCCTACTTAGGACAGGAAGATGAAGCGGCAGAAGAACAGTCCGTACAAGGGGGAGTGTAAGGCTTATGGCAGCTAAAACCATATTACAAGTACAAAATATTACAGCCCGCTATGGTCCTGTTCAGGTTCTTCATGGGATTAATATGAACGTAAAGGAAGGGGAAATCGTTTCCCTTCTTGGCTCCAATGGTGCGGGAAAAACGACACTATTAAACTGTATTTGCGGTTTGCATGCGGCAAAGGAAGGAAGCGTTGAATTTGATGGTCAGAACATAAGCTCCGTTCCAGCCGAGAAAGTTGTATCCTTAGGGATGGCGCATGTACCGGAGAGAAGACAGATCTTCTCTACGCTATCTGTTGAGGATAATCTATGGCTCGGTGCTTCCCATCGAATGCCTAAGGTGAGTAAGAAAGAGATTCTTAAAGAAATGGACACCATCTACCAGCGCTTTCCGATTCTTTCGGAGAGAAAGTGGCAGATGGGCGGGACATTATCCGGAGGACAACAGCAGATGTTGGCTATAGGACGTGCCCTACTGTCTCGACCTAAACTCCTTCTACTCGATGAGCCATCTCTAGGTTTAGCTCCATTAATAGGGAAGGAAATCTTGCAAATTGTTCAGGAAATACGAAATCAATGGGGAACGACTGTTTTGTTAGTAGAGCAGAATGCTAGAGCGGCTCTCGCCATCTCTGACCGCGCTTATGTGTTGAATACCGGTAAAGTCGCTATGGAAGGTAGTGCAGCGGAAGTCTTGAAAGATCCTAGGGTTCAATCTGCTTATTTAGGGAAAGCCCACGCTTAGGTGTTATTGCAAGATAACATAGATGTTTATTGTATAAAAATTAAAGGGGGATTTTTTCGAATGAGAAAGCTGATCAAAAAGAGTTTACTACCAATTATGACTGCTTCCTTAATGTTGATGACGGCTTGTTCTGGGGGTGGCTCCGGTACACCGGCAGCTGAACCAGCTTCATCCAACAGCAATGCAGAAGCGCCGGCAGCAACAGATCCAATTAAGATTGGAGCTATCTTCTCATTAACGGGTCCTAACAGTCCGCTTGGTGTACCTGAAAAGCAAGCAGTTGAGCTTTTAATGAAGGAAATTAATGCAGAAGGCGGCGTGAATGGACGCCCATTAGAGGTTATTTTTGAAGACGACAAATCTGATAATACAGAAGCCGTAAAAGCTATTAAAAAGCTTGTTTCTTCTGATAAAGTAACAGCGGTATTAGGTTCTTCTGGTAGTGGTCCATCTCTTGGAATGGCAGAATATGCTTCCAGCCAGAAGGCTACCATGATCTCCATGGCAGCTGCTGACCAAATTACGAACCCTGTACGTGCTGGCATCTTTAAAACACCTCATACGGACGTACATGCTACCAAGCGTGCTTATAAGTTCTTCCAAGAAAAAGGATGGGACAAAGTTGCAATTCTTTATGATAGCAACTCCTATGGAAGCGGATTTGCTGTTCAATTAAAGAAGTTTGCTCCTGACTTTGGAATTACTATTGTTGCTGAAGAAAAATATGGAACACAGGATCCTTCTATGAGCTCCCAGTTAACAAAGATTAAGGGAACGGATGCTCAAGCTATCTTTATTGCAGGTACAAACCCTGGACCGGCTACAATTGTTAAGGAAGCAAAACAACTTGGGGTTAACATCCCGATCGTAAGCTCCCACGGTAGTGCAAATGGTAAATTCTTAGAACTAGCTGGCGATTCTGCTAATGGTGTTTACATGGTTGCTGGTAAGTTGCTTGTAGCTGATCAAGTAGATCCAAGTGATTCCCAAGCTGCTATTATCAAGAAGTTCGTTGAAGGCTATCAAGCGGCTTACAATGCTCCAGCTGATGGTTTCGCGGGTTATGGTTATGATGGATTAAACATTCTTGTAGAAGGGTTAAAATTAGCTGATGGAGATGCTGCGAAGCTTGCTGATGCCCTACAACAAGTGAATTATGTTGGAGTAACAGGAGAGTTTAAGTTTACTGCTGAAGACCATAACGGTCTACATGAAGACAGTATGATTATGGTTGAAGTGAAAGATGGTAAGTACGAGCTAGTTAAGTAGTCACCTATGGAGAAAAGAGGGTTCTTTAACCCTCTTTTTTTTGACCAAAGATGGTAAAAGGAGCGGGTATTATCATGTCGGAAATCTTAAAAAGCTTGTTAGCAGTTGCTCCTATTCTAAGTAAGGGGCTTGTCTACGATTGTATGGTAGGAGTTACAGATACGGAAAAATTTCTTGCTTATTATCCGGGAGGAAATCTGGATTTGAAAATTAAAGTGGGGGATCAGTTACGTCCAGGAAGCATTAATTATACGGCGGTAAAGGAAAAGAAGAGAATTATGAAGGTTGTACCTCGAGAAGTTTATGGGATCCCCTATATTGCCGTGGGCTTTCCCATTGTAGAACATGGCCAAGTGGTTGGTTGCTTAGCAACCGGTGTTTCTACAGACCGTGAGGACCGTTTGAAGGCCATGGCAGATGAATTAGCTGATGCCGTTGGTAACATTATGCTCAACACAGAACAGGTCTCTAAATCCTCGATTCAACTGGCTTCTACAAGTCAGGAAATTAGCTCCTCTACACATATTGTTCGGCAAAGAATAGAGGAGACCTCGAAGATGAGTGAGTTGATTCGGAATGTATCCACACAGACCAACATTTTAGGAATTAACGCAGCTATTGAAGCAGCCCGAGCTGGTGTTCACGGAAGAGGTTTTTCTGTGGTGGCTGAGGAAATTCGAAAATTGTCCGACAGCACGGCGTCCTCTACTCAATCTATTTCCCGCCATCTTCAAGAAATGAGTCAATTGATTTCGGTTGTAACTCAAGAAATGGAAAACACAAATCAATATACCTTACAGCAATCATCCCAACTGCAAGAGCTTTATTCTGTCATTCAGAGACTACATGGAATGGCGGAAGAGCTAAAGAGTCTAGCCAAGCTAGAAGTAAAGTAAGAAACAACTATACCAATTTACTAAATATTAAGGTCAGTGAATGAATTCGGAATATCCTATTGACAAGAATATATGACGGTATGTTATTATAACGTTATAAAAACGTATTACGATCTGTGCATATCGTAATAGATGGCTAGCGTAGATAAACAACGGGGCTGACTATGTGTTGAAAGGGGAGGTTTAAATGGTAAAGATGGTTGAAAAGGCAGAGATGGTAACGACTCAAGAAGAGCAAGCGAAATACAATGAGTTTATTGCAAAGATTGGACGTGGAGAAAAGATTGAGGCAGACGATTGGATGCCAGAAGATTACCGTATTCAGTTGATTAAACTTATCGCTATGCATGGTCTTAGCGAGATTATGGGAGCGTTTCCCGAGAAGGAGTGGGTACCTAAGACTCCTACCTTAAAGAGAAAGCTATCCCTCATGGCTAAGGTTCAAGATGAAGTTGGACACGGACAATTACTCATTCGTGTTGCGGAAGATTTAATGAAGCCACTGGGTAAGTCCAGAGAGGATATTATGTCTGATTTATTCTCCGGTAAATTGAAGTTCCACAACGTCTTCCATATGGAAACGAAGAGTTGGGCAGATGCTGCACTCATTGGTTGGCTAGTGGATGGAGCTGCGATCGTTACACAGAAGATGTTGGCTCATACCTCTTATGCGCCATACGCTCGTGCACTGAAGCGAATTATCCTAGAAGAAAGATTCCATGCTTACCATGGTGAAGATATGGTTATCGCTCTTGGCGACGGTACGGAGATGCAACGTGAGATGATGCAAGACGCATTAAACCGTTGGTGGCCAGCTCTGTTAATGTTCTTCGGTCCACCAGAAGAAGGCGGACTCAAGAGTAACCAAGAACAAAATATTCGTTACAAGATCAGATATAAGACAAATGAGGAGTTAAGACAAGAATTCCTTGATAAATATGTCCCACAAATCCAAGCACTTGGACTCAAGGTCCCAGACGAGAATATCTATTACGATGAAGAAAAACAAAAATGGGTATATACTCATGCCGATTACACTTACTTAAGAGATGTTATTGCCAAGAACCAAGGGCCGCGCTCTCAGAACCGCTTGAACCTTCGTAAGATCGGCTTCGAGAATAATGCCTGGGTAAGAGAAGCTCTACTTAAAAAGCAAGAGGAAATCAGCTAGGGAGAGGTGTAATCCATGAGTAACCAAGAAATCAAAGATTATGATGTATACGAGGTCTTCAGCCAGAAGGATTTAACGTCGAAGTTTGAGAGCCAGTTCAGCTTACTGGCTCCAAACCCTGAGATTGCTTTAAGTATGGCACAGGATAACTTCATGCGAAGAGAAGAAGTACCAGCCAATCTTTTTGTCGTCAAGAGAGATCATATTCACTACATGTCTCCTGAGAACCGCCAAGCACTTCTTCGCCTTGAGAATAAGGACTATCGTCAGCCAGCTCACTATGGATACATTCCATCGAAGTGGCGTGAGTTAAAAGAAAAAAACACACCAAGTGCAAAAGTGTAAGGGATAAAGGGAGGGGCGAGTAAAGTGAGTAAAATATATCAAACACCAGAAGAAGCGAAGCAAGACCAACAATACTTGGAAACCTTAGCTGAACTAATTTACCAATTAGCAGATGATGACCTATTAATTAGCCACCGTGGATCCGAATGGTTAGGATTAGCTCCACATATCGAAGAAGATGTTGCCTTCTCCTCGATTACTCAGGACACGATGGGCCATGCAGCTATGTATTATCAAATGCTAGAAGAACTGGGATTTGGGAAGGCCGATGACATCGCTCATCTTCGTAAGCCAGAAGAGTATCGGAATGCTGCTCTTACAGAACGAGTGAATGGTCAAGGACACTATAAAGAAAATCCTGATTATGACTGGGGTTACGCAATTATGCGTAATTATGCCTATGAAGTATTTAAGAAAGCTCGCCTTGATGCATTAGAGAATTCCTCTTACGCTCCATTAGCTGATACGGCAGCTAAAATTAAGAGAGAACAATTCTATCATCTATATCACTGGGAAGTATGGATTGATCAGCTTTCTCACAGCACAGAAGAAGCTCAAAACCGTCTGAATGCTGCACTTAAGAAGACTTGGGAAGACGTTTCCTCTTTATTTGACCTTGGATCTAAGGGTGCGAAGATGGTTGAGCTTGGACTAATTGAATCTGTGGATGTGTTGAAGGAGAAGTTCATCAGCAGAATCCAAGCTAAAATAGAAGGTGCTGGACTGGAATGGCCAGGTGAGTTTAAAGCGCTTGAGACAACTGGAAGAGAAGGAAAGCATTCTCAAGAATTTGTTGATGCGTTAAATGAACTTAACGAAGTTTATAAGCTAGACCCGCAAGCATCCTGGTAAGAGGAGTTGGTTACGATGCAAGAGGCATTAACGTCGCTTGAGAAACAGGTTTGGGAAAAACTTCAGCTCGTTACAGACCCTGAAATCACTTCCGTAAGCTTGATTGAAATGGGAATGGTCGAAGCGGTCGAGATTGCTGAAAGCAAAGTGACCGTTCGAATGATTCCAACGTACATTGGCTGTCCAGCATTAAATATGATGGAAAATGATGTCGTGAAGTCCGTATCAGATATTGAAGGAATTGACGAGGTAGAAGTGATTTTCCTTAAGAAGCCGATCTGGACTTCCGACCGCATTACAGCGGAAGGAAGAGAAAAGTTAAAAGAGTATGGAATTGCACCTCCACCCCTTGAATCTAAGCAAGAAGGGGTTTGGGAGATTGAATGCCCATATTGCAACTCTCCTAAAACTGTTATGAATAATATTTTTGGACCTACAGCCTGTCGTAGTATTTTTTACTGTAATAGCTGTAAGAATCCTTTTGAAGCGATTAAACCTGTCTAAGCTAAACCTTTAGTGAGATAAAACCTAGGAGGGAATTATGTCGGATTTAGTGAAAAAGATGTATATTAACGGAGAATGGATTTTAGCAGAGAGCGAAGAAACCTATGAAGTCATTAATCCGGCAACGAGTGAACCGGTTGGTGTAGTTAGCTATGGAGATGATCGTGACACAGCGAAGGCGATTGATGCTGCTCATGCCGCATTCAAAGGTTGGTCTCAGCTAACCGCTCGCGAAAGATCAAAGTATCTGAACAACCTGTATGAATTAATTCGCAAGAACCGTGATGAGCTAGCTGCTATCATGTCCGCAGAAATGGGTAAACCACTTGGAGAAGCGAAGTTTGAGGCACTTGGTGCTGCAGACAACTTTATGTGGTATGCCGAAGAAGGGAAGCGGATTTACGGTGAAACGATTCCTTCCTCTATGGCCAATAAGCGTTTGATGGTTATCAAGCAGCCTGTTGGTGTTGTTGCAGCGATTACTCCTTGGAATTTTCCTGTTAACATGTTAGCAAGAAAAATTGCCCCAGCGTTAGCTGCAGGTTGTACGGTTGTTGTTAAGCCAGCTATGAAGACCCCTCTTAGTGCCATTCGTATGTTTGAGTTGATCGAAGAGGCCGGGTTCCCTAAGGGTGTTGTAAACCTTGTATTGGGCAAAGCAAGTGCGATAGGAAGAGAGATTACTGAAAATCCTAAGGTGGCTAAGATCACTTTCACCGGTTCTACAGACGTTGGAAAGAAACTGATGGAAGGGGCAGCAAAACAGGTTAAACGAATTAGTATGGAGCTTGGCGGACATGCACCATTCATCGTATTCGAGGATGCAAACCTAGATGCAGCTGTACAAGGATTGTTTGAGAGTAAGTACCGCAACACCGGTCAAATGTGTATTTGTACGAACCGCCTATATGTTCAAGAATCCATTGTGGAGGCGTTCACAGAAAAGCTAATTGAGCGCTTGAAGAATACCAAAGTGGGTGACGGAAGAGTAAAAGGGGTTGAAATCGGACCGCTTGTTGATGAGGGCTCTTTAAATAGCGTTATGGCTCACATTGAAGATGCGAAGGAAAAGGGTGGGACGATTGCTTTCGGTGGGAACCGCTTAACTGAAGGAGAGTACAGTAAAGGATTCTTCTTAGAGCCAACGGTTATTACCAACGTAACTCCAGATATGAAAGTTTGCTATGAAGAAACATTCGGTCCTGTTGTACCTATCATTCCTTTCAAGGATGAAGCATCTGTTATTGAAATGGCAAATGATACGGTTTATGGATTAGCTGCTTATGCTTATACGCAAAACAACAGCCGTTGCTTCCGAATTGCTGAAGCGCTTGAATACGGAATTGTAGGAATCAATGATGGCTCCCCTACTCAAACTCAAGCTCCGTTTGGTGGGTTTAAGGAAAGTGGAATTGGTCGTGAAGGTGGACACTATGCATTAGAAGGATTCCTAGAGACGAAATTTGTTTCTTTCGGAATTTAATAGAATAATTAGTCGAATCTATGAATATACTAATTAAATTATGTGGAATATCGACGATAATGCCATATATTCTATGCCGCCAATGAGCGGCTTTTTTTATTTTTATAAAAATGAGAGTGATACCCCTCGGAGCCTGTCGAACATTTCTCTGAGAGTAGACAATCTCTTACAATTTACACCTCTTTCCAGGCTTGTCCTATGCATGTAAAATAAAGGTAACAAATGAAACGGACGGCGTGGCCTAGCCCGGGATCAGGCCAACAGTCAGTCAACTGAAAAACATTAAAGGAGAGTGTAAATAATGGATAAGCTGAATGTAAGAGTAGGTTTAATATTCACTCAAGTAATGTTTTGCGATGGGAATGGAAAACTCCACTACTACCGTGTGATGACTGACCTGGCTAGCCCTAGAAAGAGTATTCGAGAAGTATTTTCTATGATGAAAAAGACTCTTCTTGAAAGTCCTTGGCAAGATGGGAGAAACCCTTTTGATTTAATCCATATCGAATTAAAGTACAAGAATATTAATTATACAAGCATACTTGAATCCTTAAGAGAGGAACTAGGGCACTATCTATCAGAAGGTTGTCTCGTAAATATCCAAACAGTAAATGAAAATGAGGAGGCGGTAGAAATGAAAGAATTCGAGTTGGTGCAAAGCAGACGTTTAGGGAATTTAAGTTATATTCATAAGTCTGACCAAGACCTTACTTCGATCTTCTATATGGAAGGTGTAATATTCCCTTTATACCGTCAAGAGACAGGTATTATGCAAGTTGATGATTCAGTAGAGCAAAAATGGATGAATCGCACAAGTATGGTGTATACCGATAGAAAAGTAAGACCTGAAATGAGAACGAGAGGTCATTATATTTCACAACTGAATACTACAGAACATCGCAGGGGCTCACCGCAAACAAGTCTTGTCGCTGAAAGGCGAAGTGGAGAGAATGCTGTAAAGCTCTGGGACGGATAAGAATTATCTAAAATAATCTGGAAAGAAGGGGGTGGAATAACTCCAAATTGTTTTAAGCGGGTTAAGGCGTCCTTTTAAGGCATAGGATTAACTATGTCTTTTTTTTATTTTTACTTCTCTGTCAGTTGATGTCGATAGAATGCAGAGTTTGTTGAAGGATTTCAGGAACCTTTCTGATGAACTTCTGATAAGATTGAATCTAGATATCCTAACCAAATTGTGGAGGTAAGTATGATGAAATATACTTGTGAGTATTGTTGCCAGATCTTTCAGATGCCAACCAAATGTCCTACGTGTGGAAGTGGCAAGGTAAAAACCCTTATTATTATAAACCAAAAAAATACAGATAAAAAGTAGTTTAGTAGGGCTCATTTAGGCTTATGGCTTACATCACCCATTTCCCTCACTTTTTAACTTTTCCACGAAAGGATCAGCCGTAATAGAATAGGAATACGGTCTGTGGGTAATCATAGTTGTATCCCCCACTAGTTTTGATTAAGGAGCCACAATGGTTCCTTCTTTTTTTGTGCCCTAATCTATGAATGCTATCATATTTGAAGAAGGATTTCTCGAGCAAAGGAACCCCATTTCACTGTCCGCATATCCTATAGGTAAACATCACGTTTGCGATGAGGTGAAAATATGGAAGCGAAGATCGCCTATTTTTCTGCGGAGTTTGGGATAGACGCGTCTTTACCCATCTATTCTGGAGGTTTAGGGGTATTGGCAGGAGATCACGTGAAGGCCGCGAACGATCTAGGTGTTCCGCTAATAGCCGTAGGAATATTATATCGAAGGGGATACTTCCAACAAAGTTTAGATGAGGCAGGGAATCAGCAGGTGTATTATCCCGAGCATCAACCGGAAGATCTACCTATTCTTCCGATTCTAGATGACAATGGTCAGCCTAAATGGATTACTGTTCCCATTGAGGGCCGTACCGTTTACTTAAGGATTTGGAGGGCTGAGGTTGGAGATGTTCCGGTGTATTTATTGGACGCTCATCATGAAAAAAATACTAAAGAAGACCAAAGCTTAACGAATCATCTGTATGGAGGAAACACAGATACAAGGATAGCACAAGAAATCATTCTTGGAATTGGCGGTGTGCGATGTCTTCGTGCGGTTGGGGAAGAGCCTGAGGTTTGGCATATGAATGAAGGGCATTCCGCGTTTATGTCTCTGGAAAGAATTCGAGAATATTCAGCTCAAGGCATTTCTTTTGAAACAGCGCTTGAGGCAGTTAGAGCCTCAACGGTTTTTACTACTCATACTCCCGTGCCCGCAGGACATGATCATTTTTCCTTTGAACAGATGGATCGTTACTTAGGTCAGTATTATTGGCAACTAGGTGCGTCAAGGGAAACGGTATTAGAACTTGGCCGGATTGAAGATCGGTTTAATATGACTCGATTAGCAGTAAGTACGGCATGCAAGGTCAATGGAGTAAGCAAACTTCATGCAGAAGTCACCAAGGAGCTGTTCCATCAGTGGACGCCAGATATCCCAAAGGAGCATATTCAAGTTACTTCCATAACCAACGGAATTCATACCAAAACGTGGGTTTCAAAGGAGATGGAGAAGCTTTATAACCGATATCTTCAACCGGAGTGGAAGACAAGAATTGCCGAGCGAAAGATTTGGGAAAAAGTAAAAATGGTTTCAAACGAGGAACTTTGGTCAGCTCATCAGCAAGCCAAGCAAGAGATGATCCAAGCATTAAGGCTACCTGATCTTGCATCTACTTTAACGGTTGGGTTTGCAAGGCGATTTGCAACCTATAAGAGAGCATTGCTTTTGTTTAGGGATTTAGAGCGGTTAGAGCAGCTAGTGGGGCAGCTAGAGCGTCCTATTGCCTTTCTTTTTGCTGGTAAAGCTCATCCTGCGGATCTTCCTGGACAGAAGCTCATTCGTCAGATATGGCAGTTATCGCAAGAGGATCGTTTTAAAGATAAGATATTCCTTCTCGAAAACTATGATATGACAAAAGCAAAATATTTAATATCTGGTGTAGATGTTTGGTTGAATACGCCTATCAAACCCATGGAGGCAAGTGGAACCTCCGGGCAAAAAGCAGCAGTAAATGGAGTCCTAAATTGCAGTATCTTGGATGGTTGGTGGGCAGAGGGATATAACGGGAAGAACGGGTGGGCCATTGAAAGTGGAACACACCATTCTCCTGAAGAGCAAGATCAGGCAGATAGTGAAGAGCTTTATCGTTTGTTAGAAGAAGAGATTGTACCTATGTATTATCAAGAGCATACAACCTGGGTAGATAGGATGAAGGAATCCATTCAAACCCTTACCCCTGTTTTCAGTACTAGTTGTATGTTAGCTGAATATTGGGGTAAGCTGTATATTCCCACAGCCATTAGGGGGCGGAGATTTGCGGAAAATGGGTTAGAAGTTGCGAAACGTGTGTCTTCCTACAAGAAGTTTATTCGAGAAAACTGGCACCAAGTGCATATACAGAAGGCAGAATTAGTTGCTACCTATCCCAAAGTATTTACAGCTCATTGTAAGGTAAGGCTAGGTCCAATCTGGCATAAGGATGTACGCATTGAAGCTGTTGGACATCATGAACAGGAGGGACTATGGCGCAAAGAACTGCAGTTAGTAAAGGAACTTGATCAGGGGTATTACCTCTATGCAGGAAGTTTTCCTGGTACATTGGAGGATTGGAATAAGGCGATGGCAAATGTACGTGTCTTGCCAATCAGTCCAGATTTTTCTCACGATTTTGAGTTGGAATTGGTCAGATGGGGGTAAGACATGAAGCGAGCCTTAGAATGTTATTCTAAAGGCTCGTTTTTTTGTGTGTTGGTTAGTCCTTGCTTTTGATTACCAGCAATAAGCCAGAGTCGATTTCAATTTGTCCCACTTCCTTCACCAGCACATTACTAATTCCAAGCGAGTCTCCAACGTTCAGTGTCGCTTTATTTAAAGGGTATTGAAAACCAGTCAATGTTATTCCTGTAACTTGCAGGCTGAGAGGAAGAAGGGAGACGTGGTTATAATGGCTTTTTTCTACTTCCAAGTATCGATCCATAATCATAAGCTCATTTTTTTCATCGATGATGCGGCATGGAATTCTTTTTTCCAACCCTCTTCGTAATAAATGAACATTGGCCAGAGAATGATCAAATCGCGTACCAAGAGCACCAAGAAGCAAGATCTCTTCAGTGTTTTGCTTTAAAGCCCATTCAAAAGCCATTTCCGTATCGGTTTGGTCCTTCATAATCGGATCGCAATCGGAGTAGCTTACAGATTGGCGGCGGATAATTTCTCGTTCTTCTTCTGTAACAGAGTCGAAGTCTCCTAGTGCCAAGTCTGGTTGCAAGTGATTTAGAATAAGAAACAACGCTCCGCGGTCCACACCGATTAGCCTATCTCCTTGTTGAATTTCTTCTAGTGCCCAAGAACCAAGATTCCCGCCGGTAAAGAGTAAGATCCGATTTTTCTTTTTCATGATTTTTAGGTCCCCCAGGTCGAAATTGGCATTCGTTCATTAATTATACAACGGGGTAGGGGCGAGGGAAAAGTTATGATATGATACGTAGAGAAAAAGTATAGAAAAGGGGAGCTAAGGTGTTGTTTACAGACTATCAACAAGTAGAACAAGCGATCTGGGAGATCGTCGAGAAAGAGATTATACAAGGAGAATTCATGCAGTCGCTGCTAGCTGGAGAGTGGACACCAGAACAAGTCAGTGAGTTTGCTTTACAATATAGCTATTACAGCCGAAATTTCCCTCGTGTCTTAGGGGCAGCCGTTGCTGCTGTAATGCCTGAGGATGATTGGTGGGTACCGCTAGTCGATAATCTATGGGATGAAGGAGGAAGAGGGAACCCTAAGGCTTATCATTCCAAGCTTTATCATTCTTTTCTGATTACAGCTGCACCGCATGTCTCAACAAATGAGAAATATGTACCGGATTATCCTGTTTCACCGGCAACGGTGGGTGCGGTGGATACGTTTATTTCCTTCCTTCGTTCAGCCACTCCGTTAGAAGCTATGGCATCCATCGGATTAGGGTCGGAGTTGTTTGCGGGAAAAGTGATGGGATTGATTGGTGAAGGGTTGAGCCATGATCGTTATAACCAAGACCGGAAATTAAATTTAACCTTCTGGAAGGTTCATGCTGATCATCATGAGCCTCGTCATTATCAGCTTTGTAAGGATGTTCTTGTACGCTTTACCAGCCAAGAGGATTTACAAACCATCTACCGTGCAGGAGCCTATATCACTCGTTCCGAAGCTCGCTTCTATCAGGGGCTTATGGATCGCATGAAGAGCTTTGTTTAAGTGATCGTGGTCTGACCAAGGATTAGCGGAACGTTTTTCCCTTATTTCATGTTTAGGGGCTAAGATGGCCTTAATAGGGGGAAAAAGTTCCTTTATTCATATATGGAAGCGATTACATCCCTCCACAAAAGGAAATAACGGAAAAAATTCCTCTTATTCTGCTGTAAAACTGTGATTTCTGCAAAATAGGGGAAATTCTTACCGTTATTATTTTTGATGCCCACCAGAATACCAATAAGAGGTATCTGGATATGGCTCACCTCTTATAACTTCCTAAACGCTAACGTAACATTATGACCACCAAACCCTAGAGAATTGCTTAACACGACTCGAATATCCGCTTTTCTAGCTTTATTTGCAACATAGTCTAAATCACAATCTTCATCAGCTGTTTGGTAGTTCATGGTTGGAGGCATGATGCCATCCATGATAGCCTTCACGGAAAAGATCGCCTCAATGGCTCCAGCAGCTCCTAATAAGTGACCTGTCATAGACTTCGTAGAGCTAACGGCTAGCTTGTGGGCGTGCGCTCCAAATACGGTTTTGATCGCAGCGGTCTCATACTTATCGTTGTACGGTGTGCTTGTCCCATGGGCATTAATATAATCAACTTCTTCTGGATGCAACTCACCATCTTCTAAAGCTAGCTGCATCGCTCGAGCACCGCCTTCGCCATCAGGAGCAGGAGTCGTCATATGGTGTGCATCGCCTGTAGCCCCGTAGCCTATGATTTCGGCGTATATCCTTGCGCCACGTGTCATAGCATGCTCTAATTCTTCTAGGATCAGAATCCCACAGCCTTCTCCCATAACAAAGCCGTCCCGATTCTTATCGAATGGGCGACTTGCTGTCGTTGGATCTTCGTTAAAAGAGAGCGCCTTCATGGAGCTGAAGCCAGCCAAAGCCATGTCCGTAATAGGTGCTTCACTTCCCCCTGTGATCATGATATCTGCATCCCCACGTTCTATTACTTTAAAGGCATCTCCAATGGAATTGGCGCCAGAGGCGCAGGCCGTAACCGTACAGGAATTAATCCCTTTTGCTCCAAGGAAGATGGAGACTTGTCCAGAGGCCATATCTGGTATCAGCATCGGGACAAAGAAAGGACTGACTCGCTTATAACCCTTAGCCTCAAAGTTGCGGAATTGCTCTTCATAGCTTTCCATCCCACCATTCCCTGATCCAATCCATACCCCAACACGGGCAGCGTTGTCTTCATTAATTTCAAAGTTGGCATCTTTCATAGCCATCATGGAGGAGGCTACGGCAAACTGGGTAAAGCGGTCCATTCTTCTTCCTTCTTTGAAATCAATATAGTTGCCAATTTCAAAATCCTTTACTTCAGCAGCGACTTTAACTGGAAATTTAGATGCGTCTCTCCTGGTTAAAGGACCAATTCCGCTTTTCCCTGCTAAGAGGTTATTCCAGGTCGTCTCCACATCTAAACCTAATGGAGTAACACAGCCAACACCTGTTACGACAACACGTTTTTTCATTTTTTACACTCCTCAAGAGGTTGTTTTTCGAAATATCCCTATTTGTTATCATAACATCCTTAGCGTTTAGGGGCTATAACTGTTCTTTTTCTACACAGGGTTCCTTGTGTTACAATAGGTTTAAGAATTATCCAATTTTAAACAGAAAGAAGGGGAACCTATGGACATGCATTGGAGTCTTGATGCCTTATATCCTTCCTTTGAATCTGACTCATTCCAACGTGATTTTGAGAAGTGTCTTACAGAAATCGATAATATAAAAGAATGGGCAATGAAAAATTTGAAAGATCACGATTCCCCCGTGAAGACTATGGAGGAATATATCTCTCAGTTGAATGCCTTTTATCATCTTTATACCCGATTACATAGTTTTGCGGAATTAAATTTAAGCGTAGATGCGAAAAACGAGACAGCGATGCAGATGTCGGAGCGCCTTGAAGAAAAAGGGACGGATCTGGTGGAACCGACCGTGATGTTTCAGAAGTGGCTTGGTGTCTTTGAAAATCTAGAAGCCATTATAGCCGAAAGTGAGCTGCTTAAAGAACATCGCTACTACCTAACAGAGGCAGCCAAGCAAAATCGATACCTTCTTAGTGAGAAGGAAGAAGTGCTCATGGCAAAAATGAAAAATACAGGCTCCAATGCTTGGTCTAAGCTTCAAGAATTGCTTACTTCCACATTGTTGGTTGATATTCATATAGATGGAGAAGATAAACAGCTTCCCTTGTCTGTCGTAAGAAATATGGCTTACGAGAGCGATGCGAAATTAAGAAAAACAGCATATGAAGCCGAGCTTAAAGCGTATAAGAAAATTGAAGATTCCTCTGCTGCTGCTCTCAATGGGATTAAAGGAGAAGTAATCAGCACTTCGAAGATGCGAGGGTATGCCTCTGCTTTAGAGAAGACGCTGATAGATTCCCGAATGGATCAGGAAACTCTTGATGCTATGCTTACGGCGATGAAAGAAAGTCTGCCAGCCTTCCATCGATTTTTCCAGAAGAAGGCGGAGTTGCTTGGACATAAGCAAGGCTTACCTTTTTATGATTTATTTGCCCCAATGGGTGAAGTGAATATGACCTTTACCTATGAAGAAGCTAGAAGGTTTATTGTGGAACATTTCCGTTCTTATAGTGAGAAGCTTGCTCAATATGCAGATCATGCTTTCGAGGCCAAATGGATTGATGCAGAACCGCGAGAGGGGAAGCGAGGAGGAGCCTTCTGTTCGAATCTCCATACGATAAAAGAAAGCCGGATCTTATCCAACTTTACAGGAAGCTTCTCAGATGTCACCACCTTAGCGCATGAACTGGGTCATGGGTATCACGGAGCCTGTTTGAACGAAGAAAGTTTTTTAAACAGTGATTATCCTATGCCTATTGCTGAAACAGCATCCATCTTTTGTGAAACCATTATTAAGAATGCTGCGATTAAAGAAGCTAGTGAAGATGAGGCCTTTATTATTTTAGAAAATGAACTTTCTGACGCTGGTCAGGTTATCGTAGATATCTATAGCCGCTTCTTGTTTGAAAGTGAAGTATTCAAGCGTCGCGAAAACAGCTCTTTGTCCGTTAAGGAGCTCAAGCAAATTATGCTCGATAGCCAAAAACAGGCTTATGGTGATGGACTCGATTCTGAGTATCTTCATCCTTATATGTGGGCATGCAAGCCTCACTATTATTATGCTGAATATAATTATTACAACTATCCCTATGCGTTTGGATTGTTATTCGCTAAGGGGCTTTATGCAGAATATTTAAAGCGTGGAGATAGCTTTATTGTAGAGTACGATCATTTGCTCTCCGTAACCGGAAAGATGGACATTAAGAGTGTTGCAGCAATCATGAATGTGAATGTGACTTCTGTGGATTTCTGGAGAGGATCCTTGAAACTAATTGAAAAAGATATTGAGAAGTTTATTAGTCTTAAATAATTATGGAGAGGCCCGCTTATTACAAGCGGGCCTAGTTTAATGCTTGCCCACTCACTCCAACTCTTCTTTGAATCGAGTCATACAAGCCAGGCGGTAGCCTCCTGCAATGGTGGTTTTACCCACTTGAAGCGCTCTCTGTTCAAGTGGAGTAGGGGGAACTAAAAGTTCGCTGCCCTCTAATACATGGACGACACAGCTGCGGCAAGCTCCTTTTCTACAAATGAAAGGAATGCCTTCGCGTTTAGGATCGCTAAAGGGTTCATTGACAGTCTCCAATAAAAGGAGACCGGGTTGGTAGTCTAAAGAAAACCTTTTGCAATCATTGTTAAAGACAGAAATCGATAGTTGCTTCATGGCTGAAAATTTCCCCTTTTTGATAGCTGATTATGTATGTAAGCTGGGCGATAAAGCCGATAAATAGCCCAAATGGATAGATAGATTAATATGTCTGAAACTAAAGAAAATCCTAAAGTCCACCATTTATGGTGCTGAATGTGTCCAGTAATGAGGGTAACCCATTCTAACAGAACAGAAAAAAAGGTCCATCCAACCACGCGTTTGATGATGCCTCCCCACGCAAGAGGAGCATCTTGAGTAAAAAGATAAGCAACAACAGGGTACACACTAAAGTCCAGAAGCAGAGGGATGAGGTACTTAGAATGCGGCAATCCGTGATAGGACCAAAGCTTATAGTGAACCATAATGAGGTCCGTCCATAAGGCAAGGAAGCTTGTGTAAATCATAACCCCATATAATTCTCGAATTCGAGAATTATCCGCTTTCTTATAGAACCAGATCCAGGAAGCAAAAAACAGAACAATAAAATACATAGAGGGTTCTCCTAACATATTGGGTATATTATCAATAAATAGCCCAAATAACCGGGGGATGCTATGGTAACATTGATTGTAATTGAACTCATATCTCTTATTATTTTTTTAAAATTTGCTGATTTTAATCGGTTCCGTGAGCTAGTTCCGATTATTTTTACTGGCATTTATCTGAGATTCTTAGAGCATTATATCGTAATTGATTGGCTAGAACTTTGGCATATCCATGGAGCGAAAAATTCGGCATTATGGTTGCCTATTAGCGCTGATTTAACGGTATGGCCCATTGTCGCTTACTTTTACATTCAATATCTTCCTTCAAAGAGGGTAGGGGTGTACACCTTATTGTGGTCTTTACTCATGTTTGGCTATCTTCAGTTATTATTCAAGATTGATGTTGTTTCCATTAAGAAAGGATGGCATCCCATTTTATCTGCCCTTTTTATGATAGGTTATTTTACCGTACTTCTCCAGATTTGGAAATGGCTTAGAGGGCCGTATACATCAGAAAAGACTAGTCGAAACTAGTCTTTCTAAGCAGCCGGCTTCATCGCATTCGCTTGTTTTTTCATTCTTCCAAGGGCAAGCACTCCAATAATCACAAGGACTGCAAATCCCCACCGAATAAGAGCATTGTCTCCAATGTAATTTGCAATAAAGGGTTCTTTAACGATCATTTTGGCTGCTGTTAAGGCTAACACACCAGAGCCGATGTAAATAATAACGGGATAGCGTTCGATTAATTTTACGATCATGGTGCTACCCCAAACCATAATTGGCACACTGATAATTAACCCTAAAACAACAAGTAAGAAGCTTCCGTGTGCAGCACCAGCGACGGCTAATACATTATCTAGTCCCATTACCGTATCGGCAATAATAATGGTTCTAATGGCTGCAGCGATATTATCACCGGCGCTAACATTTTCATGATCTTTTTCGTCAGTCAATAGCTTGTAGGCAATCCAGATAAGGAGTAAGCCACCCGCTAAAAGAAGCCCAGGAATACGCAACAACCAAACAACAGCCAAGGTAGCAAGGGCACGAACCACAATGGCACCGGCGGTGCCCCAGAAGATTACTTTTCTTTGATGTTCTTTGGGAAGGTTACGTGCTGCCATACCAATAACGATCGCATTATCTCCAGCTAAAACTAAGTCGATTACAATAATCGCAAGCAACGCGGAAAAAAACTGAGCGGAGAAAAAATCCATTGTCTTCACTCCCATGTTAATGGTCTTTAGAAAATAGTCTATCCCAAACATGAAAAGAAGACGCTTGCCAAAAAACGGCTCTATTTCTATAAAATCAAAAGAAAAAGTAGTTGATTTAATAGTCGGAATACTGTATATTGTATACCAAGAATATTATTATCGTTAACACAGTTTATATATAACAAATAAGAGGTTCACAATATAGATGGACAAGGAGAGTGAATGATATGCCTCAAGTAAAATTTCATTATGGCAACGGTGAGTTGCATGAGCAGGAAGTAAAGGAGAATAGCAACTTAGTTGTACTGGCGGGTATTAAGAAATTTCCACATTTGAAGTACGGTTGCGGGATGGGAAAATGCACGAAGTGCAAGGTTCAAATCCTAGATGGCGCAGAAGCGTTGGCACCACCGAATTGGAAAGAAGAGAAGATGCTTAAGGAACAACTTGAAGACGGTTACCGTTTATGTTGCCAGTTATTCATTCAAGATGATATTGAGTTAAAACAGGAGTAGATGATGAAGAAGTAGGGCTTATCCTTAAGTTTAGGAGGAGCTCTACTTTTTTCTCTTAGTCAGGGTTTTCTTTACAGTTGTTTATCCACTTTGTATAGTAAGTAAAAGAAAAACAAATCAAGATAGGCTGTGAAGGAAACTGAAGAAAATACCCTATTTTACTCATTATCTAACCTTCTTTTCTATTTTACTGTTTAGTACGGCTTTCTCCATTAATGCAGAGATGTACATTTTGCAGGAACTGTCCAACTTCGGAATATATAAGAGCTTTATGGATGTCTTTTCAGAAAGTCACATTAAGTTAGCTCTCTGGTTTGCTTTGTTCTTGCTTTATTTTATGTTGTTCTCTGCGGTTCGCCTTATTGCTGATATGATGCTGGAGGTCTCTTTGTATTTCTTTTCTAAAGGGGATAAGCATCCTACAGTGCCTAGGCATTCAGGAGGAATATTTTATTTAATCCATAGTATAATTTCCATCTTTTTTGTTCATTCGATTTGGGTGCTCCTCTTTCTTTACGTTCTTGCGAACTTCATCGCCTTTGCTTTTTTATTGCAGCAGTTGCGGAGAAAATTGACACCTTTTAGGAAGATTGGGTTAATTTTTATGAATGTATTTTTTTGGGTTACGTTCTTTTCAACTGTCTTCTATGTCGGGCTTAAGTTGTATAATGGTTTGTTGAAAAGTATAGGAATTTAGTAGAAAAAAGGAATGGCTGTATACACGCCATTCCTTATTTCAATTCCGAGGAAACATACTGCATTAAGTCCTTCCACACCCGAAGATGAGGATGAGATTTCTCTACTGAGGCTAAGCTGATCGGTTTATCACTTCCTAACCAGATTCCAGCTGTGTGTCGATCCGTCAAACCAATAAACCATAGATCCTTAACTTGATCGGTGGTGCCTGTTTTTCCGCCAATGTAAGGAGAAGAAAAATCAGCGGTCTTAGCTGTTCCTTCTTTGACGACCTTAGATAAAAGGGTACGCATTGTCTCATTCGCGGGTGGACTCCAAACACGAATAGGCTGCTCCTTCCATTCATATAAGAGGTTGCCTCGCCGATCCGTTACTTTCGTTATGGAACGGGCTGGGAGGTATTGACCCTGATGGGCAAACGTAGTGTAGGCATTGGTCAACTCTAATGGAGTCATACCATAGGTGAATCCCCCGAGGGCCGCAGGGAGCCGGTAATCTTGTTCCGTTACTTTAGAAAAGGAAAAGGGCTCTAGATAAGAGAATCCTTTCTCTGGGCCTATTTGCCTTAGTAATCTGACAGCTGTTGTATTAAGCGAATATTTTACTGCAGTTTCTAGCGTAACTTTCCTATATTGGCGGCCGCCGTAATTCTTAGGACAGTAGTTATTAATGCAAATATTTTCTGCAGCCACTATGGAATGAATGGAAGGTCTGTATGCCTCTACATAAGGTCCATAGACAAGAAGAGGCTTAATGGAGGAGCCTGGCTGTCGATAGCTTTGGAAGACACGATTAAAACCATGTCTCTGCACGTCTTTCCCTCCTATTAAGGCTAGGATTTGGTTTTTCTCGTGGTCAATAACAGCAATGGCCCCTTCAATTTTCTTTTGTGGTACATGTTGAATCAATAACTGCTTGGCTTTTTCTTGTACGGCTGGGTGAAGACCTGTATGTATGACGACCCCTTGCTCATGCAGAAGCTCCTGTACACGCTGATTTAGTCGTTCTTGAATGACTTTTTTCTCTTCATCATTAACAGCCTGCAATAAAGCTTCTTTATATCCCTCCTGAATGGAAATAAGCTCATAAAACTCATGATAGACATAGGTGGAATAATCGGCAAATAAATGTTTGGGTTGTCCAATTTTTAGTTGTATAGGTTGTTGGATAGCCTGTTCAAGCTCAGTTGAAGTAATAAACTTCATGTCCAGCATTCTATGAAGAATCCATTTCTGACGTTCCACTGTGTGAGTGAAGTTCTTCAGCGGGTTATAGTAGGATGGATTATTCGGAATAGCACAGAGAAAAGCAATCTCCGCTAAGGTTAACTGTGAAGTTGGACGGCTGAAATAAAACTGGCTAGCTGCCTCGATCCCGTAGAGGCCATTGTGGAAAAAGACGGCATTGATATACAATTCAAGTATCTCTTGCTTTGTTAATTTTTTTTCAAGTTGATAGGCTAGAAGCACTTCTTTTAACTTACGATCCACTGTTTTTTCGTTACTGAGATACAGATGTCGTATAAGTTGCTGGGTTATGGTACTTCCCCCCTGTTCTATCTCATCCTTCTTGATGTTTACAATAAAAGAACGAGTAATTCCTGACACATCAAACCCCTTATGGTCAAAGAAATACTGATCTTCTGTTGCAATAAAGGCATGAATGACGTGGAAGGGAATCTCCTCCCATGAGATATATCGACGGTTTTGCTCTGAGATCACCTCTTCAAATAGAGCTCCAAGACGATCATACATAAAACTGTTTGTAGGAAGAGAGATTTCATCGGGTTGAACGAGTTGGTTGAGATTGTGAGAGAATTGCCGTGATAGATGGATTTCCCTGATAATATTCATAAATAGGATTGAGTATAACAATATGCAAAGGATGATGAGAAGAACACCGAGGCTTTTCTTCATATTCCTTATCCCTCGTTTCTCGGAAACAGTAATAAAATAATTTGTAGACACCAAAACAAAGAGGAGACTGATGCAATGAATCTTTGTATGGCTCATCGTGGTTGGTCGGGAAGAGCACCAGAAAATACGATGGCTGCTTTCCAATTAGCCTTTCAAGAACCACGAATACAGGCTATAGAGCTTGATGTACAGCTCTCAAAGGACGGAGTTCCTGTAGTTATACATGATTTTACCTTAGACCGTACAACAAATGGAACTGGATTTGTTTATCAATATACGTATAAGGAGTTGTCCCGATTGGATGCAGGGAAGGGGGAGAGGATTCCGACTCTTGAAGAGGTCCTACATGCGAGCAAAGGGAAGTGCAAGGTAAATATCGAATTGAAGACGGCCGGTAATTTGTATCCTGATATAGAGAAGAGAGTAGTTGAGGTAGTAAAAGACAATCAAATGGAAGAAGAAGTGTGTCTTACGTCCTTTGATCATCTAGTTATTCGTAAAGTGAAGGAACTTAGTTCACCTCCCCCAACGGGACTGATATTGAGCGGCATGCCCACTATGATATGGGAGCAATTGAAGGAAACAGGAGCAACGATTCTTTCTATGGATTACACTTTTTTAACGAGTGCTTTTGCCGAAGAGATGATCTCTAAGGACGTAGACTTGATCGCTTGGACGGTTAATGAAACGAATATGATCGAGCATGTGATGAATTTGCACCCTAGCATTCAAATTTGCACTAATTACCCCGAAAGGATGTTTTCAATTATAAAGTAAAGGGACGCTAAGGCGCCCCTTTTTCCATTCTGTCCAGCAGATACTTTGCATATTGAATGGGATTGCGCAGACTGGTTCGATCAGCTTCCCAATCGGAGATCTTTCTCCAGAGAGTCCTTCCTGGTTTAATATTAACCTCGATAATCCATATTTTTGCCTTCCGGTCTACGGCTATATCAAGGCCGAGTTCAACAAGTCTCTTGCGATATGCTTTTTCCAAGTACCTGGGAATAAGATAAGCAATTTGTTCTATTTTCTTGTTTAGTATCTTCGCTAATGGTTCAGTAAACTGTTCTTTTAGATAGGGATAAACAGGAAAAGCCTGACCGCCCCCTGTTAAGTTCGAGGTGATTTTTTCTTGATTGCCCTGTCTGACCCCCATACCAGTTAATACCCACTTTCCAAGACCGTTTTTCTGCATAAGCACTCGTATGTCGTAGACAGAACCTTTATGATCTCGGATGTCGATCCATTTTTGTACAAGATACCTTTCTGTGCGAATCAGCTCAGAAAGAATACGATGGAGTTCTTGCTCTGATACATACCTTGCTTCTTTGTTGTTCTCCTCCAGAGAATAACCTTGATTTTTAATAGAGAGTTTAATAATCCCGGTTCCGCCTTTTCCATTCAAGGGTTTGAGCATCACGGTTTGGTGTTTTTTTAGCATTGGTATAATACTAGATAAATTCAATGCTGCAGCAGTAGGTAGTAAATAAGGGGATAGCTGGCGTGATCGAAGCAAATGCTGTTGGATGGTCCACTTGTTCCCTAGACCGTATCCAAGAAAGGGGAGGTGTGGATGATTCTTAATTTTTTTTACCAAGTTAAGGGTTTCTAAGTCTGGATAATAGCCTATGTCATGATTTATAGAAGGAAAGGGTCGAGTGTGCTTGATCCATCTGCCATATTCATAAATATAGCCAAAAATAAATTGATCGGTTAAGTTTACTTCCTTAGGGGTGTACACAATGACGGTAGAAAAGCCTTCTTCAAGAGCAATGGAGGCGAGGGGGTGAAATCGGTGAGGATCGTTTACTTGGTGGACCATAATGCCAAGTACTCTTTTTTCCAAGGGGATCACCTGACCGTTAGAATGTCTTATACTACTTATATTCTTGATTTTAAGATTGGGGAAGGTGGATGCGGTAGAATTCAGAAAGTTGTATAATAATCTAACTAGGAATGGGAGGCGCGGAGAATGAAACGTTGGCAAAGTAGGGAACAACGAAAAGAGCTATTATTAAATCTAGTACAAATCCCCAGTGTTACAGGATCAATATCAGAAGTGGAGATCCCAAAATATATTGTAGAGCAGATTAACAAGTTGGAGTATTTCCAATTAAATGAAGGACATGTTCGTCTATATCCAACCGACGATGGACGGCAGTTGGTCACTGCACTAGTAAAAAGGGATCCACAGGTAAAGAAAACCGTCATTTTGGTGAGTCACTTTGACGTGGTCGATGTTCAAGATTACGGTTCATGGAAAGAGAAGGCTTTTCATGCGCAAGAGCTGACGGAGCTTTTCTACTCGTCTAAGCAAGACATGCCTCTGCAAGTCCAGAAGGATATGGAACAGGGGCGTTGGCTATTCGGACGAGGTACGATGGATATGAAGTGCGGTTTAGTTATGCACATGTCTATGTTGGAGAAGGCAGCCTTAGGGGAATTGGATGGAAATGTTCTACTATTGGCCGTCCCAGATGAGGAAGCCAATTCTGTCGGTATGAGGGCAGCAGTGCCTGCTTTATTGGAACTAGCGCGGGAATTTGAATTGGAATATCAGGTTGTATTAAATTCAGAGCCGATGTTTGCCAGATATCCGGGTGATTTAAATCAATATATCTACACTGGCTCCATCGGAAAGATCCTTCCCGGATTCTTATGCTATGGGAAGGAAACACATGTAGGAGAACCTTTTTCAGGGTTAAATGCAAACCTAATGGCTTCACAAGTTACTTGTGAAATGGAGTTGAATACAGAATTTTGTGAGGTAGTGGAGGGCGAAGTAACACCACCTCCAACCAATCTTATTCAAATGGATCTAAAGGAAGAATACTCTGTACAGATTCCCCATCGTGCGGTTACTTTGTTTAACCTGTTTTTGTATGAAAGGTCGATGACTGAGTTACAAGAGCTGTTGGTTACGGCCGCCACGAGAGCCGCTGGTCAAATCGAGCAATCCTACAAGCAGCAATCAGAACGGTTCTCCAGATTGGAGAAATCCAAGCCGGGAGAAGTTGAAGTAAAGGTCAAGACCTTTAGTGAGCTGATGGAGTATGCTACAGAGGTATACGGAACGAATAAAGTCCAAGAGGTTATCCAGACCGTTACCGCAGCACGAGGTGACAAGGATGATCGTGATGCGACAATCTCCTTAGTAGATGAAATAGCTATACTGTGTAAGGACTTGGCACCGATGATTGTCGTCTTTTTTGCTCCACCTTTTTATCCTGCGATCAGTTCAAGGAATCACCCGCTCGTTGAAAAGGTTGTAAAGGATATGGTTGATTATGCTAAGGTAGTCCATGGGTTGGAGTGGCTGGAGCAAAACTACTTTGGCGGAATTTCGGATTTGAGCTATGCAGGACTTCAGTTCCCTGTCGATCAAATGAGCCCGTTGGTAAACAACATGCCATTGTGGAATCAAGGCTATTCTTTACCACTTAAGGAGATGGAGGAATTTGATGTACCTGTGTTAAATATTGGTCCGGTAGGTCGGGATGCTCATAAGTGGACAGAGAGGCTAGATGAGGATTATGCCTTCGATATCTTACCAGACGTGCTGGAGGTAGCTATTAAGAAGCTTTTGAAGTAAGGGATAAGGACGGAGTAGTTCAAAGAAATGAACTACTCCCTAAACTTCCGTAACCGATATTGCAAGCTCTGCCGGCTTATCCCCAGTTGCTTGGCCGCTTGGGATATATTCCCGCCGAATTCTTTTAACGTTTTCTCTACATAGAAGCGCTCAAATTCTTCTACCTGTGTTTTCAATTCTTTGCTAAGGGTTTGGGAAGGGCTCCACATCATACTAGCTGAAGGGTCACTCGCTTCCGTGATCTTTACTTTCTTTCGCAAGTGATGAATAGGTAGATGATTATATTGAATGAAGGGCTCATCAACAATCAAGTTCATGGCTCCTTCAATCATATGCTGGAGCTCTCTAACATTTCCCGGCCAATCATAATCCATAAAAAACTGATGAACCTCTCGACTCACACCTTGGATTTCCATTTGAAAAAGTCGATTGTATTTCTTAATAAAGTGGTCAACTAACAAGATAATATCTTCTTTACGTTCCCGTAGAGGAGGGACGAATAGCGTTACGACGCCTAAACGATAAAATAAATCTTTGCGCATGTGATGCTTGGCTATCGCCTCAATGGGATCTTCGTTAATTGCTGCTAGAATTCGAACATCGATTTTGCGGTCTCTAGTATCCCCTATGCGTCGAATGACTCTTTCTTGCAAAGCATGTAGTAGCTTCGCTTGAAGAGCAATACTTAATGAATTCATCTCATCAAGAAAGAGAGTCCCCCCTTCAGACTGCTCAAAGAGGCCTGGTCGTTCTATAGCTCCGGTAAAGGCACCTTTCATTGTTCCGAATAGTAGACCTTCAATTAGTGTATCCGGAAGGGCAGCGCAGTTTTGGGAAAGGAAAGGGGCTGCTTGGCGCATGCTAGCATAATGAATGCTTTGAGCAAATAGTTCCTTGCCTGTTCCCGTTTCCCCCACAATGAGAACTGAGGAAGATGTTCTCGCTGCTCTTTTTGCATTATGAATAACTTCTTTTATAGCAGAGCTTTCCCCAATAATACTGTCAAACGTATATTTGATAACCCCTTTTTCAAGGATATTTTCTCGAATCAGTCGCTCTACTTTCGTGACATCGTTAGCAATTTCAATTGCACCATGAATCTTTCCGTCCTGAATAATGGGGAAAGTATGATTTATCGTTGTGATTTCTTTTCCCTTGGCATTAAAATACGTTTGTCTCACATTGTGGGAAGATACCCCTTTATTCAGCGCTTGTAAAAGTGTGCTATCCTGATCGCTTGGAAAGTGGAACACTTCGGCGATGTTCTTGTGTAAAACATCATGCTTATTCATTGCTTCAATTTCTTCCATTTTTCGATTGTATAAAATGGAAGTTCCTCGCTCATCAACGACATGAACCCCTTCGTTAACCTCATCTAAAATTTTTTCTAGGATATGCTCTCGATTTAACATACCTTCCCTTCTTTCTCATGCCATCTCTTATGTACTTATCATACTGCAAAAATAATTTGCCTTCTACGTGCCAAAATAAATTGCACTGCTAATATTTTCTGCACATAAATATGGAAATTTACTTATCTCCTCTGGGAGGTTTAAGTTGGCATATAAATTGCATAAAGTATAAAGAAGAAAATATGCTAGCGCAGTTTTAAAAGGAGGACATCGGTTTGAATACATCTCATATTATTAATAAAACAGAACAGTTTGGGGCAAGGAACTACCACCCGCTACCGATTGTCATTTCGAAAGCCGAAGGGGTATGGGTTGAAGATCCCGAAGGTAATCGATACATGGATATGCTTAGTGCCTATTCGGCATTAAACCAGGGACACCGTCATCCTAAGATTATTCAAGCTCTTAAGGATCAAGCTGATTGTGTTACTTTGACTTCACGGGCTTTTCATAATGATCGACTAGGAGAGTTTTATGAGCAACTCTCCAATCTTACAGGGAAGAACATGATTCTTCCCATGAACACGGGAGCAGAAGCGGTAGAGACTGCCATCAAGGCGGTTCGTCGTTGGGCTTATGAAGTAAAGAAGATTCCTGAAAATCAAGCGGAAATTATTGTGTTTGAAGGAAATTTCCATGGCCGGACGATTACCGTGACCTCTTTTTCATCTGAAGAAGAATATAAGCGGGGGTTCGGACCGTTCACTCCAGGATTCAAAATCATTCCTTATGGAGATTTGAATGCCTTGAAGGAAGCGATCACACCGAATACAGCGGCCGTCCTTATTGAACCGATTCAAGGAGAGGCGGGAATCCTCATTCCTCAAGAAGGATTCTTGAAAAAAGCCTATGAGCTTTGTAAGGAAAACCGTGTCGTCTTTATTGCAGATGAAATACAAACCGGCTTTGGACGGACGGGCAAGCTATTTGCTTGTGATTGGGATGAGTTTAAGCCTGATATGTATATTATGGGGAAAGCATTAGGTGGAGGGGTGTTCCCTATCTCCGCTGTAGCTGCCGATGAAGAAATTCTTGCTGTATTCAACCCGGGCTCCCACGGCTCCACATTTGGCGGTAATCCTCTTGGATGTGCCGTAGCAATTGCTGCGATGAATGTACTTGAGGAAGAGGACCTGGTAAACCGTTCAAGGGAAATGGGTCAATACTTCATGGACCAACTGAAAGAAATTCAAAATCCAATGATAAAAGAAATTCGGGGAAGAGGATTGTTCATTGGAGTAGAGCTAAAGGAAAAGGCTAGACCTTATTGTGAACAACTGAAAGAGAAGGGCTTATTGTGTAAAGAGACACATGAGACCACGATTCGTTTTGCACCGCCGCTTAATATTTCAAAAGACGATCTCGACTGGGCTATTACACGCATTAAGGAAGTCCTAGAGGTATAAAGATATAAAAATATAGAAACCGAGAGGAGAAACAGAATATGACGACCAGAACCATCCCGGCTTTTGTAAACGAGCCCTTTACTAATTTTTCTTTAGAAGAGAACAAGCAAGCCATGCTCGCTGCCTTAGCGAAAGTGAAGCAAGAGATAGGCAAGGACATTGCACTTCATATTGGAAAAGATAAGGTCATGACAGAGGACAAAATTGTCTCTATCAATCCAGGAAATGTAGACCAAGTTATCGGGAATGTAAGTAAGGCTACGAAGGAAATGGCAGAAAGAGCGATGCAAGTAGCCTTACAAACGTTTGAAACGTGGAAGAAGGTTTCTCCTAGGGAAAGGGCGGAGTTTTTGTTCAAGGCTGCTGAACTCATGCGTCAGCGCAAGCATGAGTTCTCGGCTCTATTGGTACTAGAGTCAGGGAAAAACTGGGGAGAAGCCGATGCGGATACAGCAGAAGCGATAGATTTTATTGAGTACTACGCAAGAGAAATGATCCGTTTAAGCGAAACAAACACCCATCAACCACTGGTTAAGATACCTGGAGAGGATAATCAATTAAGCTACACTCCTCTAGGTGTAGGAGTAGTTATCCCCCCTTGGAATTTCCCATTAGCCATCTGTGTAGGGATGACAACGGCTGCTGTGGTATCTGGTAATACGGTACTTCTTAAGCCGGCATCTGCAACACCGGTGATAGCTCATAAGTTTGTTGCCTTAATGGAAGAAGTAGGCTTACCTGCCGGTGTCATTAACTTTATTCCAGGCAGTGGGGCAGAGGTGGGAGATTATCTCACTACTCATCCGAAGACTCGATTTATTAGCTTTACAGGTTCGAAGGAAGTAGGCCTGCGTATTAATAAGTTAGCTGCTGAAACAGCAGAAGGACAAATTTGGATTAAGCGAATTGTAGCAGAGATGGGTGGAAAAGACGGCATTGTTGTGGATGAAACCACAGACTTAGACGTTGCGGCGGAAGGTATTGTTGCTTCGGCTTTCGGTTTCCAAGGTCAGAAGTGCTCCGCTGGATCTCGTGCTATCATCGTAGAATCTGTTTATGATCAACTTGTAGAAAAAGTCGTAGAAAGAACCAAGGCACTAAAAAACGGGCTTCCTGAGGAAAATTGCCCAGTAGGTCCTGTTATTGACAAGCAGGCTTATAATCGAATCTTGGAGTATATTGAAATTGGTAAAAGTGAAGGTCGGTTGCTCACTGGTGGAGGAAAAGCGGAAGGGAATGGGTACTACATTCAGCCGACCGTGTTTGCTGATGTCAGTGGTAAGGCCCGTATTATGCAAGAAGAAATCTTTGGGCCTGTTCTTGCCTTAGCGAAAGCTAAGAATTGGAAAGAAGCGATCGACATGTATAATGACACGGAATTCGGATTGACGGGATCCTTCTATTCTCAAGATGAAGATCGAATTGCTTATGCCCTAGAGACAATGCACTGTGGAAACTTGTATATTAACCGTAAGTGTACAGGAGCGTTGGTTGGGGTGCATCCATTCGGAGGGTTCAATATGTCTGGAACGGATTCTAAAGCAGGCGGTCACGATTATCTGTTATTGTTTACACAGGCGAAGTTAACGTCTAGAAAAATTTAGTTAGGATTAGGGTACCCCAAAGGAGTTTATAGGGGTACCCTTTTCTTTTCTATTAGAATCTTATCTCTTTTCGAAATAAAAATTGTTATAATAATAGTAGTGCCATGTAAGGGGGACTGAATTTGGAGCAGTTAACCTTGCTTTTATTTGAGCGAACGGGAATTCTCTTAATTCTAACATTCATACTCACACGAATTCCTATGTTTAGACAGCTGTTAGACAGAGAAGTGAGTTTTCGTACTTCTCTCTATTTTTCTATTATCTTTGGGACATTTGGAAGTGCCGGTATCTATGCCGGTGTGATTGTGACGGAGGACCAACTGATCTCTTCGTTTTGGATCACTACCTTAGAGCTGGATGAGGGACTAGCTCACTCCGCATTGGTTGGAGTAGTGATTGGGGGGTTATTGGGCGGTCCGGTAGTCGGAGTGGGTGCAGGATTGATTACAGGCATTCATCTTTTTAGTCTGGGTGGATTTACTGCCTTAGCTAATGGCTTATCTGCCCCGATTACGGGGTTATTAGCGGGGTGGATTGCCCGGTTCTTTTCCCATGAACGAGTGATTACTGCTTCTAAAGCTTTATTTATTGGAATGTTCGCGCCCATATTGCTCATGGGTCTCATTCTTATTTTTTCGTATCCACCAGACGAATCGATCCGATTAGTGAATACGATAGGGATCCCCATGGTGCTGACGAACAGCGTTTCTATTGCCATTTTTACCACGATGATTCGTGTAGCTCTGCATGAGGAAGAACGCTCTGCTGCATTTGAGACTCAGAGAGCGCTTAAGATTGCTGAACTGACCTTACCCTACTTGAAGAAGGGGCTCAAACCAGAAACTGCGCTTGCCACGGCCCATTTATTGAAAAAAGAGTTGAAGGCAGCGGCAGTGGCCGTGACAGATACAGAGCATATTTTAGCTCATGTTGGTATTGGGTCTAACCATCACTTGCCAGGAGAAGAGCTACAAACCGAATTAGCACGGACGGCAATTCGGACGGGAGAGGTTCAGATTGCTTACCACCGAAATCAAATTCAATGCAGGGAATCTAAGTGTCCTTTAGGGGCCTCTATTAAAGTTCCTATTATCCAAGCGGGCCGGGTTACAGGGATTATTGCTTTATATTTTAAGCGTCCACAGCAAATTACGAAAGTTGAGGAAGCGCTAGCCCGAGGACTTGGAACCTTGATTTCCAATCAATTAAATTTAGCACTTGCTGAAAACATGGCAAACCTGATGAAAGATGCAGAGCTTCGCATTCTACAAGCTCAGATCCATCCGCATTTTATGTTCAATACATTAAATTCTATTAATACTTTGATCCGACTAGATCCTCAGTTAGCGCGCCATGTAACGGTACAGCTCGGGACCTATATGAGATTAAATTTAAAGATGGTTTCCTCTCAGCTCGTCCCCATAAAGCAGGAAATGAGTCACTTGCAAGCCTATATTGAGATTATTAAAATACGATTTGCGGACCAATTTGCGATCCATTGTGAGATGGAAGAAGAGCTAGAAGAAGTTTTTATTCCGCCAGTCATCCTCCAGCCCTTAGTGGAGAATAGTATTCATCATGGTTTGAAGGGGAAGCCGAATGGCGGAGAGATTCGTATTCAAGTGAAGCGAGAAGGTAATCAGGTTAAAGTGGTTGTGGAGGATAATGGGTCAGGGATAGCTGAGGAAGTGATTGAACATATTGGCAAGACCTCTGTGAAAAGCCAAGAAGGGAACGGAATTGGTGTTTATAATGTGAATCAACGCTTAACTAGCCTGTTTGGACCAGATGCCAAATTGAATTTTGAAAATAGAGAGGGCGGGGGATGTCGGATTTTCTTTTCGATACCTTATGCTGCGCATAGAGAGGGAGAGATCTAGCCATGAAAATTCGTGCGATGATCGCAGAGGACGAAAGATTAGCTCGTGAGGAACTAAAGTATTTGCTTGAGCAAGAAGAGGTTGAAGTGCTTCCTAGTGCGACGAATGGCTTAGAGCTATTGAAATTAGTAGAGGAGCATGAACCGGATGTTGTTTTTTTAGATATTCATATGCCGGAGATGCAGGGTTTACAAGCTGCTCGAATGTTGTCTTCTCGTAAGAAGTGCCCGTTAATTGTGTTTTCGACAGCACATGAAGATTATGCCGTTGAGGCTTTTGATTTGGACGCAGTTGATTACCTATTGAAGCCGTATGATCACCATCGTTTAAAGCAGACTCTACAGCGAATCCGTAATCGTTTCCGGGAAACGGATGCCCATGAGAATGCACCCGTTTCTGCTCAAGCCTCTACGAAGGTGTCCAAGCTTCTAGTAGATGATGGAGAGCGTCTTATTGTTCTCGATCCCGAAACGATTCTTTACGCTTCTAGGGAAGAGCGAGTAATTGAGATTCACACGAAGACGCAAGTATATACCTCTAAGATGACGTTGCAGCAAATGGAAGAAAAGCTGAACTCCTATTCTTTTTATCGAACCCATCGCAGTTTCCTAGTTAATATGAACTATGTGTTAGAATTGATTCCATGGTTTAATGGAACGTATAATCTCGTGCTTAATGATGGAAAGAGAACGCAGATTCCGGTATCGCGTTCCTCGGCTAAAGAGCTCTTACAACGCTTGCAAAGATAATGACCGTTTGCTTTTGCCAGACCAGCCATCTAAGGCTGGCTTTTTGCTATTTGCACTTTCGATTTAACCATTCGCGCTAATTTTTACAATACTAGGAAATTTGCTTATATAATGACCATTAAACGCTTACAATTTTGAAGGAGGGTATGAAACGAAGATGAGCCAGGCGAAGAAGTTATCTGTCCACAATCAGGAGGAGCAGTCGGTTAATTACACGGAAATTGTTCAATCATCGCAATTCCAAAAGCTTATGAGAAGTAAGAACGCTTTCATTTTACCGATGTCTATTTTCTTTTTTCTCTTTTACTTTAGCTTGCCACTCATGACCTCTTACACCAAGGTGTTAAATCAACCTGCCATTGGTCCGGTAACTTGGGCTTGGGTATTTGCATTTGCTCAGTTCGTAATGACATGGACACTTTGCATTCTTTACTCCAAGAAGGCGCAGAAGTTCGATGAAGACGTAAAGCATATTATGAACGATATTAATAAAGGGAGGTAAAAAAAACGTGAATGCAACAGCTTTTTCACTTTTTTTATTGATTGTACTAGGAACTCTTGTTATTACGTATTTTGCCTCGAAGAAGACGAAGTCTACGAGTGACTTTTATACAGCAGGAGGAGGGTTAACCGGTTGGCAAAATGGACTAGCCATCGCTGGTGACTATATGTCTGCAGCGTCCTTCTTAGGGATTGCTGGGACGATTGCCCTCGTTGGATTCGATGGTTTCTTCTATAGTATAGGTTTTCTCGTTGCTTATCTTGTCGTATTGTACATTGTTGCTGAACCGCTAAGAAACTTAGGGAAATATACGATGGCTGACATGATTGCTGCTCGTTTTAATGATAAGAAGATTCGCGGAGTAGCCGCCTTAAACACCATTTCAATTTCCATATTTTATATGATTGCCCAGTTAGTGGGGGCTGGTGGGCTGATAAAGTTGTTATTGGGTCTTGATTATACGACCTCCGTTCTTATAGTCGGTACGCTTATGACGATCTATGTCGTGTTAGGTGGAATGACGGCAACTAGCTGGGTACAGATTATTAAGGCTGTCCTCTTGATGGTTGGAACCTTTATCATTTCCCTCATCGTGTTTGCTAAGTTTGGCTTTAGCTTCACTACGATGTTTGAACATATGAAAACAGCAACACCTATTGGAGATGCATTTTTAAATCCAGGGAATAAATATAAGGATCCGATTGAAACTCTTTCTCTTAACTTGGCTCTTGTACTGGGTACGGCAGGATTACCGCACATTCTTATCCGCTTCTTTACAGTAAAAGATGCAAAAACGGCTCGTCAATCCGTTGTCGTAGCTACATGGATCATTGGTGTTTTCTATATCATGACGATCTTCTTAGGGTTTGGAGCGGCAGCATTCGTTGGACATGAAGCTATTCTTGCTGCAGACAAAGCAGGTAATATGGCAGCACCACTACTTGCTCAAGCGCTTGGTGGAGATTTCTTGTTTGCTTTCGTTTCTGCCGTGGCCTTTGCAACTATTCTAGCGGTAGTAGCAGGACTCGTTCTATCAGCTGCATCAGCTTTTGCACATGACTTTTATAGTCATATCATCCGTCGTGGGCATGCAAGTGAAAAGGAACAAATGCTTGCGGCACGTTGGGCTTCCATCGGGGTAGCAATTCTGTCTGTTGTCTTAGCTCTCTTTGCTCAAAGTTTGAATGTTGCTTTCTTAGTTGCTCTAGCGTTTGCTGTTGGGGCAAGTGCTAATCTCCCTGTTATTATCTTCACGATTTTCTGGAGAAAGTTCAATACAACCGGTGCGGTTACCGGAATGATTGTTGGTTTGTTTAGTTCCTTACTCATTGTTGCATTAGGACCTAATGTATGGAGCCCTGAGGTAGGAAAAGCGATTTTAGTAGGTGAACCACTAATTAACTTGGCGAATCCTGGAATAGTTTCCATTCCGCTAGGTTTTCTAGCAGCATACCTTGGAACCGTGCTTTCATTTGGTAAAGCCGAAGACAAGAAAGCTGTTGATAAGAAATATGATGAGATCTTAGTTAAGTCTAATACCGGATATGGGGTTGCGAAAGTTTCAAACCATTAATAAAAAAGGAACTTGCTGCTAGTCATAGTAGTAAGTTCCTTTTCACATTTTAGACACTTTAGTAAATGTTGGTTGTAATGCTAAAATGCATTATATAGATGTTATTTTGCATTGTCTAATGAAAATAGTTAATTTCGACTGTTCGATTCGATTTGCATTATATAAATGTAAATGAATGATGCATGCGTGCATTAACAGTCGTCGTACTCCCTAGTAAAATCAAGGTTTCCACTGTTGGCACGATAATTGCATTTATAGTGTGCGAAGGGGGGATTCACATACAGAGGATGTGGGGAAATGGATAGGGAGGATTTAATTCATCTCTTCGATTCGGTAGATATAGGATATGTTATGTTTGATTCTGACCACCGGATCATCTTTCATAATCAACAAGCGAAGCAACTATTTAAAACAGAGAAGCTAGAGCATTTTAGTCAGTTGCCTTTATTCGTTCAAGAGATAGTAGGAAAATGGAATAGAGATGGGAATCGGCTTCCGACGAAGATAGACAGGTATCGTATGCATCTTAAATCGTTTCACTGGAAGGGTCAAGATGTTTCGTTACTAAGCGTTGTAGAAGATATAGAATATAACGAATTAGAATTGATCATTCGGGAGTCATTTGATGAGATTCTAGTCACAGATAGGCAAGGCACAATAAAAAAGATTAGTGCTCGCTGTGAAGAGTTATATGGAATGCCTGCCGAGAGATTAATCGGAAAAAAAACATCGGAGTTAGCTCATGATGCAGTTTTTACGCCTTCTCTAACACCGCTTGTTCTACAAGAGAAGAAGAAGGTTTCTGGAATTCAGATGACTAAGACAGGTAAGAAGCTTTACGTCATTGGAAACCCTATCTTTGATGATGAGGGAGAGATTTACCGAATTGTATTTAATTCACGTGAGTACTCAGAAATTGAAGCCTTAGAAAGTAGATTGCTAGAAACAGAGGATCTGCTCAATAAGTACCGGGAAGAGTTAAATCAATTAAAGCAAATCGTTTCCGATCAGAAGCCCGTCATTTACAATTCCAAAGAAATGAATCAAGTCTATCAGATCGCTTCTAAAGTGGCCCAGGTAGACTCTACTGTCCTGATTGTTGGGGAAACGGGAGTAGGAAAGGGTATGATGGCCCGATATATCCATCAAGAAAGCAGCCGCAGCAAGAATAAGTTAATTGAAGTGAATTGTGGTGCTATTCCAGAAAACTTAATTGAGTCAGAGTTGTTCGGATATGAACGGGGAGCCTTTACAGGGGCAAACAAGGAAGGGAAAAAAGGCGTAATTGAGCTGGCTGATAAAGGGACGTTATTCCTTGATGAGATTGGAGAATTACCGCTAAGCACTCAAGTGAAGTTACTTCAATTTCTGCAGGATAATACCTTCCGCCGTGTTGGGGGAAGTGAACTCATCCAAGTAGATACACGAATTATTGCTGCAACGAATCAAGAATTACCGCGCTTGGTGAAAGAAAAAAAGTTTAGAGAAGACTTTTATTATCGGTTAAACGTTGTGCCTATAACGATTCCTCCCTTACGTCATCGCAGTGAGGATATATCCATTCTTATTCAATTTTTTGTCTCTTCTTTTAATTCTAAATATGGGCTGCATAAGCAGTTGCATGAGGATATCTACCCGATGCTGTGTCAATATGCATGGCCGGGAAATGTTCGAGAATTAGAGAACTTAATCGAACGCCTTCTGGTAACTTGTGATGGGAATATCGTAAAAGTCGAAGAGCTTCCTAGCTATCTCTTAGAAAACAACACGGCAGACCAAGGCATTGTTGTAAAATCCTTAATCCCATTAAAAGAAGCGGTAGAGCAGTTGGAAAAGAAAATGATTACGATGGCTTATGAAACCTACAAAAATACGTACAAATGTGCAGAAGTATTAGAAGTAAATCAATCTACCGTAGTAAGAAAAATGAAGAAGTACTTAGAAGATGGAGGGACCAAAGTATGAATACTGTACAAGTCAACACAAGAGCGACATCTGATTCGCTTCATGAAAGAAGAATGAAGGCTGTTCCTAAAGCACCTTACCACGTGACATCCGTTTATGTGGATTCCGCTCAAGGAGCCCTTGTGAAAGATGTCGATGGGAATCGATATATCGATTTTGCTGGTGGAATAGGCATTCAAAATGTGGGGCATTCCCACCCAAAAGTAGTTCAGGCGGTTACCGAGCAAGTTCAAAAGTCGATTCATACGTGTTTTCACGTTGCTCCTTATGAATCCTATATTGAATTGGCAGAAAAGTTAAACGAGTTGACTCCTGGACAATTTGAGAAGAAGACGATGTTTGCCAATAGTGGAGCTGAAGCGGTTGAGAATGCGGTAAAGATTGCACGTAAATTTACAGGCAAGCCCGGAGTCATCTCTTTTGATCGCGGATACCATGGACGTACGTTACTTACCATGTCTTTAACAAGTAAAGTGAAGCCTTATAAAGACGGATTTGGACCGTTTGCACCTTCCACATATAAACTTCCTTATCCTTATTACTATCGTGCTCCTCACCAGATGAGTCCTGAGCAATTAGATGAAATGATTCTAAGTCAACTTAAGGATTTCTTCGTGAAGGAAGCTTCTGCAGATGAAGTGGGTGCTGTCATTCTCGAGCCGGTACAAGGTGAAGGTGGATTCGTGGTTCCATCCCGTGCATTTGTTCAGGGTTTAAAAGAGATTTGCGAGCAAAATGATATTCTATTTATCGCTGATGAGATTCAGACGGGATTTGGGCGTACAGGAAAGATGTTTGCTATTGAACACTTTGGTGTTGCTCCAGATTTAATGACCCTTTCTAAATCGATTGCTGCAGGATTACCGCTTAGTGCGATAACAGGACGTGCTAATATGATGGATGCACCGGATTTTGGTCAGTTAGGTGGAACATTCAGTGGAAGTCCAGTTTCTTGTGCGGCGGGTCTTGCTGTGTTGGAAGTCTTGGAAGAAGAAAGATTAGTAGAGCGTGCACGAGTCATTGGTGAAAAAATGACAAATAAATTCCTAGAGATGCAGGAGAAATACCCGATCATTGGGGATGTGCGCGGATTAGGTGCTATGTGTGCAATGGAACTAGTTAAGGATCGTCAAACGAAGGAACCTGCGAAAGAGGAAACAGCACAAATTGTAAGCGAATCTTGGAAGAATGGATTGTTTAGTCTAAGCGCTGGAATGTATGGGAACGTCCTTCGTTTCTTGCCGCCTCTTGTGATTACAGATCATCAGCTAGATGAAGGTCTTCAAATCCTTGAAGAGACGATTGCTAAAGTAGTCAATAACAAAACATAAAAAAATACAGGAAAAGGGGTAAGTCAATGAAGAATAACGTTAAATTCGAAAGAGTACTTTCTCGCTTTGATGTTTTATGTTTATCCTTCGGTGCCATGATTGGTTGGGGATGGGTTGTATTAACTGGAGACTGGTTAACATCTGCAGGGTTATTAGGTGCCATTCTTGCTTTCTTAGTCGGTGGAATTATTGTTACCTTTGTAGGATTGACTTACTCTGAATTAACTTCTGCTATGCCAAAGGCTGGAGGAGAGCACGCATGGACACATCGTGCTCTTGGCTCCAAATGGTCTTTCGTCGTTTCTTGGTCGATTTCACTAGGATATATTTCAGTGGTAGCATTCGAAGCGGTAGCTCTGCCAACGGTTATTGAGTATATCTTCCCTAACTATAAAGTGGGCTTTATGTGGACTGTTGCAGGATGGGATGTTTATGCTTCCTGGGTAGCTGTCGGAATGATTGGTGCCATTATTATTACGGCTCTTAACTATTTTGGATTAAAACAAGCAGCGAAATTCCAATTTATTGTAACCGTTCTCCTTGCTTTGGTTGGATTAAGTTTAGTAGGTGGTGCCGCCATCACACCAACTCCATCTGATGCAATCCCTTCTTTTATTAATGGTTGGACTGGATTTATGGCGGTTCTTGTCATGATTCCCTTTATGTTCGTGGGATTTGACGTTATTCCACAAGCAGCTGAGGAGATTAATCTTCCTCATAAACAAATTGGAAGTGTCCTAATTATCTCAGTTATTATGGCTGTAGTTTGGTATATTGGGATGATATTCGGAGTGGGTAAAGGATTAGGTCAGGGGCAATTAGCAGATTCTAGTCTAGCTACGGCCGATGCAATGGGAGCAATCTTCTCTAGTCCAGTTGCAACTCAAATTCTGATAATTGCAGGTGTTGGAGGAATTTTAACAAGTTGGAACTCTTTCTTGATCGGAGGAAGCCGAGTTATATACGCGATGGCTAAATCACACATGCTTCCAAGCTGGTTAGGTGAGCTTCATCCAAAATATAAAACGCCATCGAACGCCATTCTTTTCATTGGAGTACTTTCTGTGTTAGCTCCACTTTGTGGAAGAAAGATGCTAGTTTGGTTAGTTGATGCAGGTGGTCTTGCGATCGTTATTTCTTATTTACTTGTTGGTATTTCTTTCATCATCTTAAGGAAGCGTGAACCCCAGATGCCTCGTCCATTCCGTGCGGGGAATAACAGTGCAGTAGGCTATATTGCGGTGATTTTAAGTATTGGGTTAGCTGTTCTTTATATGCCTGGAATGCCAGCTGCGTTGGTATGGCCATACGAGTGGATCATCTTTGGAGGATGGTGGGCACTTGGTGCTTACTACTTAATTAAAACTCCTCATGAGGAATATGATTACTCAGAAGAGAAAGTAAAGAGCATACAAGTTTCTTAGAGGATGTAACGAAGTCATTGTTGAACAAAAAAAAGGGTTGACGGAATGTTATTAATATAATATGATATAAGTATAGTAGAAATATTGTTAATAACGCCTAAGCAGATAGCTCTGCTTAGTTCCGTAAAGCCTACAGTTCTACTGCTTCACAACTTCAATTATTAACTGAGAAAAATACGAGACTCTGAGAGATCAGAGAGGGAAGTATTTACAGCCAGTTATATCATTCTAGCTTTATTTAGAATGATGTAGCTGGCTTTTTGGTTTTACAAACAACCCCAAGCCCCTATTTTTTGATGGATAATAAGGAGGATATGAAACATGAGCACATTGGTAAACGAAAAGAAGATGAAGTATGAACAGAAGCAGGCTGGTTATGAAATCATTCCACATCCAGAGCATCACCGTCTTTACCATATCAAGTTAGATCAAGCAGTTATTTCTGAATTCTTGAAATCAACAGTGGATGCTATTCCTCAACGCTTAGAATATACTCCGTATGCTCGATTTGAGATGGCGAATAAGATGAAGCAGCTGCTTGGTGAGCAGTTCCAGCAAACGATTCGAGATATCTTACAAGATCGTGAGTCAGGCGGATTTACAATTGGAGTTCAAGGTGAAACAAGCAACCCAGATGATTATGTGCGATTTGCTACAGCTTTCTCTTATCTTGTTGGGATTGCCAACTTTGACGCGATGACGAATACGTTCTACGCTCGTTTTACCGTGAAGGATACGGATACCAGCGACTCCTACTTGCGTCAAGCCTACAGATTGTTCACCCTTCATACAGACGGAACATTTGTTGATGAACCAACGGATTGGTTGCTAATGATGAAGATGATTGAGCAAAACGCCAAGGGCGGAGAATCTCGATTGCTTCATCTTGATGATTGGGAAGAGTTAGAGAAGTTCTCGACTCATCCGTATGCATCCTTTAGAGTTCCTTATAAAGCGCCTGCTAGTAAGAACGTACAAGAAACTATCTATCGTGAGACGTTCTACTGGCAGAATAACAAGCCTTGCATTTGCTTTATTGACCAATTTGCTTACCCTGAGACGATTGATCTTGCAATGTACTTGAAGGAAATGTCTGACTCCATGGAGAATAGTTCTGCTACAAAGGCTATGCCGCTACCAGTTGGAGACTTAATTCTTTTGAACAATCGTTTCTGGTTGCACGGTCGAGCAGCTTTCGAGAAGCATCCTGAATTGCACCGTGAACTGATGCGTCAACGCGGACTGTTCTTTAATACCTAGAAGATGGGGGATTTATGATGTATGATTTCGCAATCGTTGGGGGCGGGATTGTAGGATTATCAACGGGGATGGCGCTGTCTAAACGCTATCCCAAAGCTCGCATTCTCGTTCTTGAAAAAGAGTCACAGTGGGCCAAACACCAAACCGGTCATAACAGCGGAGTAATACACTCTGGTATTTATTATAAGCCAGGGAGCTTTAAGGCGAAGTTTGCACGTGCGGGCAGCAACTCTATGGTTGAATTCTGTAAGGAATATGGAATTGAGCATGAGATCTGCGGCAAGGTCATCGTGGCTACGAAACCAGAAGAAGTTCCGCTTATGGATAACTTGTTTCAGCGTGGATTAGATAACGGGTTAGATATTTCCAAGATCGGAAAAGAAGAATTAAAAGAAAGAGAACCGCATGTTAACGGACTAGGAGCGATTCTTGTTCCAATGGCAGGTATCGTTAACTATAAGCAGGTATGCGAGACGTTCGCTGACATTATTCAAAAAAATGGCGGCGATCTTCGATTGAATACTACAGTCCAGAAGATCCACGAGACGAAGGGCGAAGTTGTCATCGAGACGAGTGCAGGGACGTTCCGCTCTAAATTCCTCATAAGCTGTGCCGGTCTGCATAGCGACCGAGTAACAAGATCCGCAGGAGTAGACACTGATTTAAAGATTGTTCCTTTCCGCGGGGAGTATTATCAATTAAAACATGATAAGAGACATCTTGTTAAGCACTTAATCTATCCGGTTCCGAACCCTGCCTTCCCATTCCTTGGCGTTCATTATACGAGGATGGTAGGCGGACATGTCGAAGCAGGGCCAAATGCTGTACTTAGTTTTAAGCGTGAAGGCTACACAAAAACAGACATCGATATAAAAGACTTAATGGAAGTTATGACTTATCCTGGTTTCTGGAAACTAGCGTCCAAGTACTGGAAAGAGGGAGCTGGAGAAATGATTCGTTCCTTCAGCAAGCAGGCCTTTGTTCGTAGTCTTCAAGAGTTAATACCTGAGATTCAGGCGGATGACTTAGAGACTGCTCCAGCAGGAGTTCGTGCGCAAGCCTTGAAGTCAGATGGTACTCTCGTGGATGACTTCCACATCCTAACTGGAAAGAGCAGTATCCATGTCTGCAATGCTCCATCTCCAGCAGCTACAGCATCGATTGAGATTGGAAAGTATATTACTGAACAGATTCCAGAAATGACGGACAAGAAGCTCTACGCCATATCTTAAGTGACTGTTTAGGGTCTTTACCGCTAGTTAGCTCAATACATGTCTATTGAGCTAACCATGGGGTGTTTGACGATTAACTTGGATTTATCAGCAGCACTCTTTTTTAACTCCATGAGGTGTACTTAGCGTACACCCCTTCTATACCCATTTGGAGGGATGATTCCCTCCTTTTTTTCGTTTCAGCTACCCTTAGAAGTGATATAATGGAAGAAATTTGGAGTAGGTCACTGGGGAGGCGAGTCCATGAATATATCCGGGGTCATCTTTTTTCTCGCTATCTTGGTTGGAACATTAGCTATAACGTATTCTGCTGTAAAGAGAACGACCAATACCAATGAATTCTATGTAGCGGGAAACCGATTAACAGGTTTACAGAATGGACTAGCTATTGCTGGAGATTATATGAGCGCTGCTTCGTTCCTGGGGATTACAGGTACGATCGCGCTATATGGGTTTGATGGGTTTTTCTATGCTATAGGTTTTTTGGTCTCATACTTAGTATTGTTACTCATTGTTGCAGAGCCTTTACATAATTTAGGTAAATTTACCTTAGCGGATTCTATTGCGGTTCGGTTTGATCATCAGTGGCTTCGCGGGATGATCGCGATGAATACGATGTCCATTTCTATCTTCTACATGATAGCTCAACTTGTAGGCGCGGGTGCCTTAATCCATCTTTTGCTTGATCTGGACCCCTCTATATCTATTTTTATTGTTGGTATGCGCTCATGACTGTCTATGTTGTGTTTGGAGGAATGGTAGCCACTTCGTGGGTTCAAATCATTAAGACTATTTTATTGTTATCTGGAACCATTATTATCAGCTTAATTGTCTTATCACGCTTTGATTGGAATATGTTTAAGATGTTTCATCACGTGACCACAGCAACTCCCTTAGGAGAGGGATTTCTCTTACCGGGGAATGAATTGAAGAATCCTCTTGAGACCATCTCTTTTCATTTAGCTCTTATACTGGGGACAGCCGGACTTCCACATATCATTACAAGGTTTTTCACGGTTAAAGATGCCATTGCAACAAGACATTCCCTAGTTACAGCAACTTGGATAATTGGATTTTTCTACTTGATGACCATCTTTTTAGGATTTGGTGCTGCCTCGTTTGTTCCTTGGGAGAAGATGCAAGGAGGGAATTTAGCCGTACCCCTTCTAGCTCATGCTTTAGGCGGAGATTTTTTAATGGCTTTTATCTCAGCCGTAGCTTTCTCAACCATTCTGGCCGTCGTTACAGGATTGGGCTTGTCGGCATCGTCTGCTTTTGCTCATGATTTTTATAGTACGATCGTACGTAAAGGACAAGCTTCAGAAGAAGAGCAAATGGTGGTGGCCAAGTGCTCTGCTGCTGCCGTAGGAATTATTTCTATATTCTTGGCCATTGCCGTACAAAACTGGAACGTCGCTTTCCTCGTATCCTTGGCTTTTGCTGTTGCTGCTTCAGCCAATCTTCCCTTAATCCTGTTGACTCTTTTTTGGAGAAGATTCAATCCTGTCGGGGCGATATCAGGGATCTTGACTGGTCTCATAGCCTCTGTCGTTCTTGTCATGATTAGTCCTAATGTTATGGATCCAAGTTCTGGGCTCATTCGTGCTGAAGCGATCTTCCCATTAAAAAATCCTGGCATCGTTTCCATCCCGCTTGGGTTTTTAGGAGCTTATATTGGTACGGTACTCTCAAGTAGACGAGGACATGCCGATAAGTATGATGAGTTACTATTTCGGGCCCATACAGGGGCTGTGTTGGAGAAAAAGGAGAATCCCGTCTAGTCAGGCGGGATTGTATAATGAATATACCCATTGTAGGGTATTTCGGAAGACATTTTCGGGTATAGTCTACTGGTGGCGGACGATTAAATGTAGCCAAAATACGATAGCAGTAAAAAGTTCCTTTATTTTATAAGAACATGGAAATTACAGAAAAATAGCAGGAAAAAGGTCCGTTATTTCCACTTTTGAGGGGCTAACAGCGCTTTCAAGCCCTATTAACGGAACTTATTTCCGTTAATAGGGCTCTTTTTTGCTTAAATGAGAAAATAGCGGAAAAATCTCCGCTTAGTCAGAGCCGTAACTTCGTTATGAAATCACAGCCTGACAGGCTAATCGATAGCCTTGAGAGAGGGCCCCATCCAATTTTTTATTTTCCTGTTGGTTCGGAGCGGATAGAAGGGACTGTCCATCTAGCACTTTTACCGTGCATTTGCCACATGTGCCCTTCATGCATTTGTACTCAACACTTTGCTTTTGTTCTAGTGCTGCAGATAATAATGTCGTATGTTTGACAGGTGTAATGGAAAAGTGGCTTTGTCCTTGGGAAATTCTAATCGATTGGTCCATTTGTTCTGGTTGCTTAGGTATACTGATGTTCGTGGGTGATGGTACCGGGGACTTGACTTTACTCCCTGGCTTTAAGGACCCGACAGACAAAGACTTCTTTTTCATTGGTACTCCTCCTGTAAGCTTTTTAACATCATAGCATGATTTCTGCTTGGAACAAAGGAAGGAAGAATGGATCGATAATAGATGGGTCTGTAGCTGGTTGGTAAACTATGTTAAAATGGTAAGTATTCGTCTATCCCTCTAGCAACAGCTAAGAGGGATACTTACTTTTGCTAAACGGAGGTGGAGAGATGCTAAAGAGTTATGGGGAATTGTTTATCGGTTTCTTCCGAGCGGGTATGCTGGGCTATGGAGGGGGGCCTTCTTCCATCCCTCTATTTCATAAAGAGGCCGTTGATAAGTTCAAATGGGTGTCTGATGAGGAATTTGGCAATATTCTTGCAATAGCCAATACGTTACCTGGCCCTATTGTAACAAAGTTAGCGGGATATATTGGCTACCGAGTGGCAGGAGTCTTGGGACTTCTTATATCTGTTCTTGCAACGGTGGTGCCTACAGTCCTCCTAATGGGATTGTTGCTGGGTTCTCTATATTCGATTAAAGATGCGTCTTGGGTAGTGGGGATGACTACCGCTATTCAACCTGTTATTGGAGTTATGATGTTTGTGTTGGCTTATGATTTTATCAAAAAGTCATGGAAGGGTGAAGGTCGTATCCTCACTCTTAGCCTAGTCGCTGCCAGTATTATTGCTCTTCAATTATTAGGAATTCATCCTGCTTTAATCATTGGGGTTTTATTAGCTTATGCTCTCCTTTGGGGTAGAAAGAATAAACAACAGGTGGAACAGCAGCCTGAGCAGAAGGAGGCAGCTAACAAATGATTTTTTGGGAAATATTTTTAGCCTTTTTTATACCCGGGATCGTTGGATACGGCGGTGGACCTGCTACTATTCCTCTGATTCAATATGAGGTAGTTGATCGCTATGGCTGGTTGACGATTGAGGAATTTGGTAATATGTTGGCCTTAGGTAATGCGCTTCCTGGACCGATCGCAACGAAAATGGCTGGATTTATTGGATATCAGGTTGGTGGAGTAACGGGGGCTATTATCGCCTTGCTAGCCACAGTTGCTCCTTCTTTAATTGCCATGATGGCATTAATGGGAATTCTCTATAAGTATAAGGACTCGCCTAGAGTGAAGAAAATGACGGCTTTAATCAGACCAACGATTGGTGTTATGCTAGGACTTATAGGTTATCAATTTGTCATTAATGGTTATATGAAGGCCGGAATTTGGCATACAATTATACTTATTGCAGTCAGTTTCTTGTTAATGGAAAAGTGGAAGGTGCACCCTGCACTGGTCATTGTAGGGACCCTCGCTTACGGGGGGATTGTGTTGGGGTAATATACAAAAAAAAAAGAAGGACTTAGGTTTTTGCCTAAGTCCTTAGGTTTAAGGTTACTTTAAGAAGTTTCTTGCTGTAATCACGATATCATATAGATCGATCTTACCGTCGCCATCGATATCGTAAGTTTTATTTTCTACCGTGCGAGTCTTCTCGAATTGTCTTGCCTGCAAACTGATATCCTCGATGTTGATGTTTTCGTCGGAGTTAAAATCCCCTGCATATAAGGTTAAAGTCGGCACAGTAACAGAAAGGAGCTCCTGCTTAACTTCAACATTACTTACAGAAGTCTTGTATCCCGGTGTTTTAATTTGAACAGTATAGTTACCCGTTGGAGCATCAAAGGAGTAGCTTCCATCTTTTTCTGTAACGGTATTAGCAACAACTTGGTTGCCATCTTTAAGCTCGACCGTATAGCCGCCTAGGTCACGCTTGCCAGCTTCGTCTTTAGGCAGTCGAGTGATATGTGAGTCAGGTAACGTAATGGAACCAGTTATTGATTTATATACTTCACCCTCATAGTTTTTGCTATAAGCTGGTATGGAAGTGTTACTGCTGCTAGCTAGCTTAATATTGTTTTCAGTAAAGTTTAGAGATAGCTGTCCTTCTGCATCATCGGCTACTTTAAACGTAATATAAGCTAAATCTCCGTTGCCGGAAAATCCGCCAACATCTCCAGTCTTAGTCACTGCGAAGGAGATGGTCCCAGCTGGGTTATCTACCATATTTTTAATTTCAGCCCCATGAATAATGACTCCTGGAGCTATCTCAATTTGTTCCGTGCTAATATCTGCATCAACTACTGACAATAGATTAGGGTTGAAACTCAACTTAAGAGAAGCCCCATATAGTTCTTGAGCTCCAGAGATGTGGATAGCAACGGTAAATGTGCTTCCTTTCGCTGCGCTTTGTGGTCCAACTAAAGTGAGAGTTGGCCCTAGATGTGGTACAGGACTTAGAATATCATATTGAACAAATACACCTTTAGCCTTTAGTTGTTCAATTACAGATGTAGAGTTTTCGTCTAGAGGATTTCCTGCTACAGAGACCCATTTAAGCTTGTTGAGATTTAATAAAGCACTAATATCAGAAATCTTGTTGTTGGATAGATCTACTTTTCTAAGATTAGAAAGGTTGGCGATTGCTCCGATGCTCTCAAGATGGTTTCCGGAAAGCCCAAGCTCTTGCAATTCAGAAAGACCAGAAAGCGATCCAACGTCATCAATTTGGTTTAAGTCAAGCCTTAAGGTTCTTAAGTTAGTTAGATTAGAAAGTATATCAATACTACTGATATTGTTCTTTATTAGACTTAACTCAGATAGTTCAGTTAAAGAGCTCAATGAGCTTAGATCTGTGATAGAATTGCGGTTTAAATGTAGAGTTTTAAGCTTTGTTAGCTTCTCTAAGTAGTCAACGAATTCAATATGGTTACCAGAAAGGTCCAAGTCATGTAATTGCATTAAATGACTTATTTGTTCTAATGTTTGTGGCGTTGCATGGTTATCGGCAAAGTATAAAGAAGATAAATTCTCAAACAACTCGATTCCTTCTAGGTTAGCAATTTGGGACATAGAGGCAGGCAACATGCCAAGGAAAAATACATCGCTCCAGTATAACTGTCCTTCTGGCTTTTGAATAAGGTCACGAACGACTTTTTCAAATTTTTGATCAGCAAGCTGAATTTCTTTATCAGGGAAGATCTCAATCGGACTCAAGATGTCGTATTGAACAAATACCCCTTTTGCTTGAAGCTGTTGGACAACCTCTAAGGTTGAATCGTTTATAGGATTACCTGCAATGGATACCCAGGTCAAGCTCTCCATATCAAGAAGTGGTTTGATATCTTCAATATGATTGTTAGAAAGGTCTAATTTACGAATATTCTTTAAGCTGCTCAAGCTATTAATTTCTTTGATTTCATTAGTAGAGAGATAGAGCTCCTCTAATTCCCTCAGGTTACCAAGCGAGCTAAGTCCCTCGATTTTATTCATATCAAGCTTTAATGTTCTTAGCTTTGCAAGATTGGATAAAGAGCTAATATCAGTGATATTGTTCTGGACAAGGGCTAGTTCTGTCAAGCTTGTCAACTGATTCAAAGGCTCGATATCAGAAATGTTATTGCGGTTTAGGTATAACGTTTGAAGCTCAACTAAATTAGCTAGCGGGCTAATATCCTGAAGGGAATTTCCAGACAAGTCTAGGTCAAGAAGGTGAGTAAGCTGACCAAGTTGGTAGACCGATCCTGATACGGAGTTATCCGCTAGATATAGTCCTGTAAGATTTTCTAGCAACTCTATTCCCTCTAGATTAGTAATTCCTTGCTTAGCTGCATTGAGTGATCCAAGGTAGTAAACGTCACTCCACCACAGTTCTCCATTAGGCTTCTGAATGAAATTACGGATCGCTTTTTCCAACTTCTTATCAGCGAACTCAATAATGCGATCATTCTCCAGGAAATCATAAAGGAACGGACTAGTAATATCATATTGAACAAATACGCCCTTTTTCATGAGTTCACGGATCACTTCGGCAGCGGAGTCGCTCATAGGGTTGCCAGCAATCGAAACCCAAGATAGGTTACTCATATTGAGCAATGGACTAAGGTCTTTAATCTTGTTGTTTGATAGGTCCAACTTACGAACTTGTTGAAGATTTCTTAAGCTTTCTATGCTTTCGATTTGGTTCTGAGATAATCGAAGTTCAACAAGATTGCTAAGGTTGGCTAGTGGGGTTAAGTTGTCTATTTGATTCTGATCTAGTTTTAAAGTTCTTAACTTCGTTAAGCCGCCTAAAGAGGCCAGTTCGCTGAATTGATTGTCTACGATACTTAGTTCTGTGAGTTCAGTCATATTGCTTATTGGATCTAAATCAGATAGATTATTGTGATCCAAGTATAAAGTTTGCAAAGCAGTTAGTTTAGAAAGCAAATCCATTCGATCCAAATCGTTGCCGGATAGATCTAAGTCAAGCAGGTTGTTCATTTCACTTAGATAAACAGCATTCGTCACCGTATTATCAGCGAAGTACAACCCAGATAAACTGTTGAACCATTTTAAATCTTCAAAGCTTGTAATATTGGCCTTAGATGCTGGTAAAGAGCCCATAAAATAGACATCACTCCACCAGATCCCCTCGCCTTCTTCTTTTTGCAGCAGACTATAAACGATCTTTTCTAGGTTCTTATCTTCAAATTCAATTAATCGATCTCCAGGAAACGCTCCTGGTGAAGGAATATCATACTGAACCATAACACCCTTGTCTTGAAGGGCTTTAATCGTATGGAAGGCAGAAGGCAATAATGGATTGCCTGCAAGAGAGACCCATTCTAAGCCATCTAAGGAAAGCAGTGCATCAATGTTGGTGATTTTGTTGTTGGACAGGTCTACTTGACGCAATTCTTTCAGGTTGGACAAAACATCAATATCTTTAATCGAGTTTCCTGAAAGTCCTAACCTAGTTAGAGCGGATAACGAGGAAAGAGAGCTAATATCAGAAATCTGGTTGTTAGCTAAATAAAGAGATTGTAATTTCACAAGGTGTCCTATGGCATCAATCGAGCCAATCTCGTTTTCTTGCAAAGCAAGCTCTGATAGCTCAGTTAAATGACTTAATGCACCTACGCTTTGAACTTGATTCCTATGAGCATGAAGCGTCTTCAGCTGTCCTAAATGGGTTAGGGAGTCCAAAGTGGATAATCTAGTTCCGGAAAGGTCTAGATCTTCTAGCTGGGTTAAGGTCGCGATTTGATAGACATCATGGGTAACCGCGGTATCGGCTAAATATAAGGAGGAGAGGTTTGCTAGCTTGTCGATACCATTTAAGCTTCTAACTTCGGAGTTTTGCAGAGGCAGCATGGCTAAAAAATAGACATCACTCCACATTAAGTCTCCATCTGGCTTATTTGCAAGGGTACGTAGGGCCTTATCTAAATGCTCGTCATCAAATTGAATGACGCGATCACCAGGAATGAAGCTGTAGACCTCAGAATAGACAGATTCTCCAACAGAATTCTCGGTTGTTAGCTTATAGTTGTACTGAGTCATAAATTCCAAGCCGCTGTCTACCAAATAGGTTTCCTCTGTTACAGAAATTGGCTTGAAGGTTTGCTCCGTAAGGGTAGAGCGTTGGATGTTATAATATGTAGCTCCTGTTACCGTATTCCATTCCAGTTTTACTTCATGGTCGGATACCGGTGTTCCTCGCAATTCACTAAACTTAAATTGTGGTGTCAATGAATGGCCTTCTGCTGTTTGCTTTGTATTATCCAGGCTGTTCGTTGACTCGACGACATCACCATTCTCAGCAGTTGCAGGCATCATCACAGATGAAGAAATCATGACGGGGACCATAAAAGAAGATAATTCACGAAATGCTTTTTTCTTTTCCACGATGGTTCTCCTCTCCTTTTTTGAATTGATTGGAGTAATACTCCATTTGTTAATATCCTTTATGACTCTATAAAAGTAGGTTATTAACTACTAAGATAGTAAATAGGCACTACCTGAATAAGGTAGAGTTGTCCCAATTACAAGCTGAGTGTACAATAACGGAAATAGGCGATACAATAAGATGGAAAAGAATTTACAAACTATTTACAATTATTCATGGATAGTTAACGTATAATTTACTTTACTTTTACAAGTTGTTAACGTTTCATGAAAATACAAGAAAATTAGGCTGATCTACAAACAAAAAGCTCTTACGTGATATCCACGCAAGAGCTTCTTTTACACATTACTTTATGCTTTATTATAAACTTCTGGTCTACGATCCCAATAAGGAGCCACATTCCCTTGTTCTCTGTTCTCTTTAAGAAGGGTTAAATCTGCTTGTCCTACTACGACGCCTCTCTCATTGACTTTTCCTTCCGCTAGGATGCCATCTGGTGGAAACGGGCGATCACAAGGTGCAAATAAACCGCCTTGGCTATAGCCTAGATCGATTTGCTCTACGCCTGAAACTTCCCCAATAATTCCGCACATGGCAACATAAAGTTGATTCTCGACCGCTCTCGCTTGGCTGCAGTTCTTTACGCGATGAAAGCCTGCTGCTGCGTCCGTGTAAGAAGGACATAGGATAATCTCAGCGCCTTTATCCGCAACGATTCGACCAGCCTCTGGGAATTCTACATCATAGCAGATAAGGATGGCGACTCGTCCGAATTCGGTATCAAAAACTTTAAACTCTTCACCAGGGGAGAGTTTCCATGCTCTTCTTTCTTCAGGGGTGAGATGGACCTTTCTCTGAGTTTCCAGACGCCCATCAGGAAAGAACAGAAAAGCAGTGTTGTAGAATTGACCATTATCCTGAACAATATGGGTTCCTGCTTGGATGATCATACCGGTTTCACGGCTGATACTAGCGAAGGTCTGAACATATTCCTCTGTCTGTTCATGAAGGAATTGGCAGGCTTCCTCATGAGTAAGGACAGGGCATAGGGCAAGTAAATTCCCCGTAACGTACTCCGGAAAAACAAGTAGCTTTACCCCTTGTTCTTGTGCAGACTTAACATGATTGTTGATTTGATTCCAGAAGTCTTCCCGTGTATTCAAAGATTGAAGTTCATATTGAACAAGACCGATTGTCATCGTATAGATACCCCCTGTTTAAATGTTAGGATTCTTCCATTCCACTAAGACGGCTTTATTTAGCGATTCTTCGTCGTCTAAATAATCATCTAGAATCTGAATCGGATGCAGGCCCTGTCTTAACATGAAGGTGAGTACAAGATCTTTAATCTCCCCACGTACGACCCGCTCAACGTATTCTTGACTTGTCAGCTGGTTTGCATAAAGGTGGAAGTTAGGGATTCGACATCCCGCTAAATAACGCTTTAGCCCTAGTTCAACTACGAGATCTTTGCGAGCTTGGTACAAGGCTGCTGCGATGCCGTTTCCACGATAGCTTGGCCTTACACAAACATCAATCCCATAAAGACTATCACCAGCAGGATCATGACTTCCTTCGATATAGCCGTTATCTGAAACTTCTACCCAAGTATGAGGCTTTCCATCAAATTGTATTAATAGAGAGGTGGCTGACCCGACAATTTTATCATCTAATAAGGCCACCATTGCTCCCTTAGGGAAGTTGCGAATATGGGCCTGAATTTGTTCTGGCTTCCACCAAAGATCCTCTGGAAATGGAGGGGGGAATGCTTCTCTTTGAAGGTCTAGAAGTCCTTCGAAGTCGTTCATCGTATAAGGGCGAATGACCAGGCTCATGTACAAAGATCTCCTTTCTGTTACCTTAAAATTCCTATCTTTTGATCATACCACATGACTCGAAAAATAGAAAAAAACGGGGAGAGTTCCCCGTTAAGATACACCAAGCAGTTCATTCATAAGCTGAATACGTTGGTTGATTACACTAATAAGATTGTGGACTTCAATCGTTTCATATTCGGATAGCTTATTTACATTTAAGGCTTCGATAAGGTCTTTTCTCTTTGCATATAACTCACTTATGCTGTAGGATTCGTAGATTTCCTCTCTAGTATAACTAACAGGCATGGTTTGAGCTCCTCTCTGGTATACCATTCTCTTTCTTTTATATAAAACTATAATATGAATGATAATTCATTGAAAGTTAAAAGATTCGATATTTATCGACAACTTACACAGACACCTATACTTTCCATTGGTGAGAAGATAAAATAGAAGAAACTGCCAATATTTGTTGGCTAACGGAGATGGTGGGATCCATAACAGGAGAATTTCCGGTTATTCTTGAAGTTGGCTTTATTTTAGGGGGAATAACGGGAAAAATTCCTCCTATTTGCGAAAAAAATGCTCATAAGGAGAGTTTTAGGCCAAGTAGCGGAAAAAATTCCTCCTATTTCGGTCCATTTTAATGCATATCTTAAAATAACAGGAATTCCTCCGCTTATGCTTCACCCACCTCCCTATAAAGGAAACGAAGGATGTGACCAATATGAGTAGATATCTAGTTACAAGTGAGTGGTTGAAGGAGAGATTGGATAATTCTCAAGTAAGAATTGTAGATTGCCGATTTATTTTGGGCAACCCTGGTGCAGGAAAACAAGCCTATGAAGAGGGACATATTCAAGGAGCTGTCTATTTTGACTTGGAGCAAGATATGTCAGGAACGAAAGGACGTCACGGAGGAAGACATCCTTTGCCTCCAATAGAGGAGTTTGTGGAAAAGCTCAGCCAAGCAGGAATAGGCAATCAAACGACCGTGGTGGCTTACGATGATCAGGGTGGGGCCATGGCTTCTCGTTTCTGGTGGCTATTACATTATCTAGGGCACGAAAATGTGTATGTACTAAGTGAGGGATATACAGCTTGGAAGGAAAAGGACTATCCCACTACGATAGACATCCCGTCTTTTGACTATGCTCCGTTTAAAGCTAGCGTCCGTCAGGACTTAGTAGTAGATATGAGTCTGGTTAAAGAGAAAAAGGGCCTAGACGAAGTAGTCTTAATTGATTCTCGTGAAGAGCGTAGATACAAGGGAATAGAAGAGCAGATAGATCCGGTTGCTGGCCATATACCCGGAGCGCAGAATTACTTTTGGAAGGGTGTCTTGGGTGAGAAAGGAACTTGGAAAGAGGCTGAAGAATTAGCACAGCAATTTAAGAGTATAGATCGAGCTAAAGAGATCATTGTTTATTGTGGATCTGGCGTTACAGCATGTCCGAATATTCTTGGTCTTAAAGAAGCAGGATATGAAAATGTAAAACTCTATCCAGGAAGCTGGAGCGATTGGTGCTCGTATGCCGACAATCCGGTGGGAAAGGAAAAGGAATAAATGGATCAACCAAAGATTATCATTGTGGAAGGCAAAACAGATAAGGAAAAGCTTCTTCAAATCCTCAATGAATCTGTGGAGATTGTATGTACCTTTGGCACGTTAAGTGACGATAAAATAGAAGAAATGATTTTACCCTTACAAGATGAGGATGTTTATGTTTTAGTGGATGCAGATGGAGCAGGGAATAAACTCAGACAGCAGTTGAAAAGGGAGCTTCCTAATGCTAAACATCTCTATACCCGGAGGATGTATAGGGAAGTAGCTACAACTCCATTAGAACACCTTGCAAAAATTTTGGACGACGCTCATTTCTCTGTACATGAACAGTACTTAATCGAACAGGAATAAAACATAAAAAACACATAATTCTTTGAGCCTCCTGAGTATATTTGTTAAACTATAGAACTAACAATGAAAAGGAGGCGTAAGTATGAATTTCCAGTGGGAAGAATGGCTTTCCTTGGGCTTGTATCTTTCCTTAATTGAAACAATAGGAAAGGCCTTGCTCGTTGTTGTCCTTGCATTAGTAGGATGGAAAGTGGCGAATAAAATTAGTACCCAGTTATTTGATAGTTTAGGAAATAAGTATCAATATAGTGAAAGAAAAGTGAAGACCTTAAGTAAAACGATTAATAGTTTAGTAGGTTATGTTGTATTTTTTATTGCTGCGATTATGATCCTTGGATTGTTTGGCATACCGACCGCTAGTATTCTGGCTGGTGCTGGGATTATTGGATTAGCTGTAGGTTTTGGCGCTCAAGGACTTGTAAGTGATGTCGTTACAGGCTTCTTTATTCTTCTAGAGAATCAGATTGAAGTAGGGGACTATGTTACCATGGGCGGCTACTCTGGAATTGTGGAGGAAGTAGGAATTCGAGTAACGAAGGTTCGTTCTTTTGACGGCTCTCTTCATTACATCCCTAACCGTGAAATTGGATCGCTCACCAATCATTCTAGGGGCAATATGAGAGCGTTGGTAGATATGAGCATTTCCTATGAGGATGACATCGATACCGCGATAAGCGTTCTTCAGGCCGCTTGTGATCAAGTTCGCGACAGGATGCCCGAGATTAAGGAAGGGCCCAACGTACTTGGGGTCCAGGCATTTGGCAGCTCAGATGTGGTTCTTAGGGTCATTGCAAAGACTGAAAATATGCAACAGTGGGCTGTAGAAAGAGAGTTAAGGAAAGCATTAAAGAAGGCACTTGATGATAATGGAATCGAAATTCCCTACCCTCATCAAGTTTATTTAACTAAGCAAGGATAAATAGAAGCTGTATGCAGCCTAAGACTGCATACAGCTTTTTTTGTGCAAAAGAAAGTGAATGTAAAAGTTTCAAATCCAACCTTGACATTTTCTTAACATTCTCAACAAAACGTTAACATGATCCACATAGTAAATTGATATTCTTTCGGTAATATAGGTTTTGTACTTAGGACAAGCTATCAAACTAAATTTTACATAACGAGGGAGAGGAAACAATGGAAAACATGAATCGTCGTAAGTTTTTGGGGTATCTTGGAACAGGAGCTGCTGCTCTAGCTGCTGCATCCGCCGGATTAGGAACTCTAGCACCAACTGCTGAAGCTGCTAATTCTGCAGATCACCTTTTTGGGTTTGACAAGGTAAAGAAGACAAAAAAGCCTCACGGTTTCTTCAAGCCAATTGATATCGATTGGTCCAACGATCTTAAATTGCCTGAAGGGTTCACTCATGATGTAATTGCGGTTTATGGTGATGTAATTAATCCTGCAGGGGACACTTTTGGTATGGGTGCAGATTTGAATGTGTTCTTCCCAATGAATGGATCCAGTGATAGAGGTTTGTTGTGGACGAATTGTGAGTATATAAGTGATGATAAATTATTAATCGATAGTGCAATGCCTGCTTCTATGCAAGGATCAAGTCTATTAACAAAGCAACTCTATCATCAGGGTGGCGCCATTATCGAAGTTTACAAGGATGCTAACGGTTCTTGGAAGATGGATACAACATCCACGTATGCTCGTCGTCACAATGGGCTAACTCCATTTAAATTGACGGGACCAGCTGCAGCTTCTTCCGCTGTAGGGGGAGCGACAACAGTTGAAGGTACTTGGGCGAATTGCTCCGGAGGTATGACGCTTTGGAATACGGTTTTATCCTGTGAAGAGAATTTTGAGAAGCAAGCTGGGCTGGCTAATCGTAATTCAACACATTACGGCTGGGTAATTGAAGTAGATCCTTTTGACGTAACTGATGCTGGTGTAGATAAGAATTTTACTCCTCGCAAACACACATCACTTGGACGTTTCAACCACGAAAATACGGCTATGGGATTAACGAAAGACGGTCGTATCGCTGTTTATATGGGTGATGATAAGAGAGGTGCATGTGTTTACAAATTCATATCGAATGGTAAATATGAACCTTCTAAAGGAAAAGCAAACTCCGCTTTACTAGAAGACGGAAAGCTTTACGCTGCTAACCTTGGATCTGGGAAGTGGGTAGAGCTAACGATTGCAGCTGTAAGAGCAGCGGTAGACAAATCCGATTTCAAAGTGCCTACAGCTATCCGTGCATACTCTGATGCAACAGTGGATGATCTTCGTGCCATGTTCCAGACTCAAGCCGATGTGTTAGTTAACACTCACGTTGCTGCCATTATTTTAGGTGCATCTCCAACTGACCGTCCTGAGGATGTAGAAATTAGCCCGTTTGACAATTCCATTTTCGTAGCCCATACGAATAATTCTCATCATGGTAATATCCATGGTCACATCACTCGTTTTATCGAGAAAGATAACGACTTAGGTTCCGTAGATTTCACTTATGAGATTTTTGCTGCTGGCGGAAGACAAAGTGGATTTAGCGCACCTGATAACTTAAGTTTCGATAGCAATGGCAATCTTTGGACAGTGACGGATTATAGTCCTAACCAAAATTCAAATATTATGAAGGATTTTGGAAACAACTCCATGTTCGTCATCCCGACATTTGGACCTAATGCAGGAGAAGCATTCCGTTTTGCTTCTGGTCCATCCGGATCTGAGTTAACAGGACCTTGGTTTACTCCGGATGAAAAAACTTTATTCCTTTCTGTTCAGCATCCGAGTGGTACTTGGCCACATCGTTCTGGAGACTCGATTCCAAGACCAGGTGTAGTAGCAATCAAAGGCTTTAAATTCTAGGAGTTGATGAAACTATGTTCTCTAACATTGGAATACCAGGGTTGATCCTTATTTTAGTCATTGCGCTTATTATCTTTGGACCTTCTAAGCTTCCAGAAATCGGACGAGCATTCGGACGCACCTTGACGGAGTTCAAGAGTGCAACGAAAGGGTTAGTGTCAGGTGACGAAAAGGAAGAAGAAAAGAAGGAAGAACAAAAGCCAGAGCTTGTAGCTGTTGAAAAAAAACAAGATAAGCCTGCTGTTTAATACACGGGGATGTAGACGGGATTACACCCGTTTACGTCCTTTTTATATATTGGAGGGGGAAAATGGAACAGCAAGAAATGCACTTAGTTGATCATTTAGGAGAGCTGAGAGGTCGTTTAATTAAAACGGCTATCGCTTTTTTGGTAGCCCTGGTTGCTTCCTTTATTTATGTGAAAGATATCTACAATTGGCTTGTGAGAGATCTAGATGGAAAACTAGCCATCTTAGGGCCAAGTGATATTTTATGGGTCTATATGATGATTGCAGGAGTCTTTGCTATTACGGTAACCATCCCTGTTGCTGCGTTCCAGACGTGGCGTTTTGTTTACCCTGCGTTATCGGTGGAAGAACGAAAGGTGACATTAAGCTTTATTCCGGGGTTGTTTATCCTTTTTGTCATTGGTCTGTCGTTTGGTTACTTTTTGCTATTTCCTAGCGTGTTAGGCTTTTTAACGGCTCTTTCGGCTGCACAATTTGAAACGATGTTTACGGCCGAAAAGTATTTTCGCTTCATGTTGAATCTAACATTACCCTTTGGGTTCCTATTTGAGATGCCGCTAGTGGTTATGTTTCTTACACGTTTAGGCATTTTGAATCCCATTCGCTTAGCTAAAGCGAGGAAACTAGCCTACTTTTTGCTAATTGTCGTATCAGTCTTAATTACTCCACCAGATTTCATTTCAGATATTTTAGTTCTAGTTCCCTTAATTGTTCTTTATGAGATTAGTGTGACTCTATCTAAATTTGTCTATAAAAAAAGGCTGAATGCACAAGCAGAGGCCGAAGTTTAAACCATCAAAACTCTTGGTGGTTTTTTTTTTATTATCCAATTTATAATGTTTATATATTCAAATATTCAAATATAACAAATATGACGAGAGAAGGGTTAGCATGAAGCTAGCGTGGTCAGGGAGATTTGAAGGATATTCATTAGAGCATGTTAAGAAGGACTTGTTGTCCGGCTTGATCGTGGGTATTATTGCAATACCTTTGGGAATGGCCTTCGCTATGGCCTCTGGAGTAAAACCGGAATACGGAATTTATACCACCATCACGGCAGGTATACTCATCTCTTTATTTGGCGGCTCTAAGTATCAAATCGGGGGTCCCACAGGTGCCTTTATTCCAATACTTTTCGCCGTTGTCATGCAATACGGATATGAGAACCTGCTGATTGCAGGGTTTATGGCAGGCGGGCTGTTGGTGTTAATGGGGATGTTTAAGCTAGGTGCCCTAGTGAAGTACATGCCAAGGCCTGTAACCATTGGTTTTACAAGTGGAATTGCGGTTATCATTTTTACTGGACAAATTGCTAACTTTCTCGGATTAGATGATGTGAAAAAACATGAGTATTTCCTTGATAATATGGTTGAATTGGTCACTCATCTGGGCACGTTTAATATCTATAGTTTTCTTACGGGACTTATCTGTTTAGGAATCCTGCTTGCTACACCGAGATGGTTTCCTAAGATTCCAGGCCCGCTCATGGGCTTGGTCATTTCTACAATAGTAGCAACTGTATTTTTTTCTGACAAAGTGGAGACGATTGGAACGGTGTTTGGAGGTATTCCTCAAGGCCTTCCTGAGTTGCGATTACCTGAGCTTACTTGGGATAAGATACAGATGTTATTTATACCGGCCTTTGTTATTGCGATGCTCGGAGGTATAGAGTCGTTGTTATCGGCCGTAGTAGCAGATGGAATGTCAGGGAGTAGACACAACAGCAACAAGGAATTAATAGGGCAAGGGATTGCGAACATGGTGACGCCTTTATTTGGCGGAATCCCTGCTACGGGAGCGATTGCTAGAACCGCTACAAACATAAAGAATGGGGCCGTATCTCCTATGTCAGGGGTGATTCACGGAGTTGTTGTTTTGCTGGTGCTCCTTTTTCTTGCTCCTTATGCATCCCACATCCCCATCGCGAGTATGGCACCGATTTTAATGGTAGTCGCTTGGAATATGAGTGAGCGGAAAGAGTTTTTTCATGTGGCAATGACAAGGACGAGTGACTCTTTTGTTCTTATTTTGACCTTTCTACTAACTGTTTTTACGAATCTAACGATAGCAGTGGAAGTTGGTTTAGTTCTAGCCGTACTGTTATTCGTTAAGCGTATGAGCGATATTTTAACTGTTGCTAAAGTACTTCCTGATCCAGCTGATAAAATAGTTAAGGCCCATATGGTTCGTGAAGGCCATGACTGTCCGCAGATTAGTATTTATAATATCGAAGGACCTCTCTTCTTCGGGGCAGCTCAACACTTTGAGAAAACCATTATGAATACAATCAAATTTAAACCGAAGGTTTTATTACTTCGTATGGGCAAGGTTCCTTATATGGACACAACCGGAGAATTGAATTTAGCAAGCATTGTAAAACATTTTCAAAAAAGTGGAGGGATTGTCCTAATATCCAAACTGGCTGAACAGCCTGAAGAGATGTTGAAAAAAACTGGGCTATACGAGAAAATTAGAGAAGATCACTTCTTTGATCACACAGGTGATGCCATTAATTATGCGCTTGCTCACCTCAATCGACTCCAATGTTTAGGTTGCAAGCATTTTGCCTTTCATGAATGTCAGCATCTTTCAGTGGCTGATCCCCATTATGAAGCAGGTCTCCCTAAGAGTGATAATATAACGGTTTAAAGGAAGGGGGAGAACAGATGAACGAATTGCCAAAGTTTAAAGCGGAATTTTTCAAAGCACTAGCCCATCCTTTGCGAATAAGAATACTAGAACTTTTATGTGATGGAGAAAAAAATGTAAATGAACTTCAAACGATCCTGGGTAGTGAGGGTTCGGCCGTATCCCAACAGTTAGCCGTCTTAAGAAATAAAAATATCGTGAGTTGGCGTAAGGAAGGAACAAATGTGTTTTACGCCTTACGGGACCCGATGATCAAGAATTTGCTGGAAGTGGCAAAAGGAATATTTAATAATCATTTAATTGATAACATTTCTATGTTGTCTGCTATGCAAAAAGAAAAATAGCGAATTAGATGAAAAAAGAGGCTTTGTATCAGCCTCTATTTTTTCTGTCCTTTATAAAATTCAGGCAGGACAAAGGTCCTAGTTCCTAAACCGTTCACGAATCTTAATATACTCGCGTGGCTGGAAAGGATCGAAAGGTTGGAAATCTATCTGTTGTATCCGGGCAATTTCAACATCCGCCTCATTATGATGAATGGCACCATAGCGATCTAATTGAGTGTGGACAAACCATGCCGATGCAAAAAGGGCAAAGAAAAGCAGAATTGCCACGATTGCCGATCTGAGGACCATATCTACCACCTCTTTCACTTCATAAGATGGAGCAAAGAGGGAGTTTTTATACATGCTTTTTACATAAAAAAATTTTTTTAAAGCTGTTTCTACCTATTTATAATACCGAGTAAAAAGAGTGAAATCAGAGTACGATAAGGTGAAAAGGTAGAAACTTTAATATATAATGCTAATATATGCACTAGAGTTCATCGGAAAGGGAGGTTTTAGTTTTGGCCTGGCTACAGCTCGTTATATTATCACCTTTCATTTTGGCCATATTTATACCATTTTTGTATAAATATGTACGCCAAATACACACGGGTTGGTTTGTCCTCATTTTGCCCGTTTTGTTGTTTTCTTATCTCATTCAATTCCTTCCTGTTGTTTCTAACGGAGAAACCGTTCAGCATACTGTAGAGTGGATTCCCTCACTTAACATTAATTTTACAGCTTATGTTGATGGGCTAGGGCTACTGTTTGCTCTTTTAATTACAGGAATTGGGTCTTTGGTGGTGTTGTATTCCATCTATTATTTATCTAAGGAGAAGGAAGCGCTCAACTCTTTCTACGTGTATCTCCTCATGTTTATGGGAGCGATGTTAGGAGTTGTTCTATCTGACAACTTAATTGTTCTTTATGTATTCTGGGAACTTACGAGTTTAGCGTCCTTCTTACTAATTGCCTATTGGTATCAGAGAGAAAAGTCCCGGTACGGAGCGCAGAAATCGATGCTCATTACCGTATTCGGAGGCTTTGCTATGTTTGCTGGAATCATCTTGCTCTACTTGATGACAGGGACATACAGTATTCGTGAGATCATTGCTCAAGTGGGGACGATTTCTACCCATGAGCTGTTCTTACCCGCTATGCTACTTATTTTGCTTGGCGCTTTCACGAAGTCGGCTCAATTTCCGTTCCATATCTGGCTGCCTGACGCGATGGAGGCACCGACACCTGTCAGTGCTTACTTGCACTCAGCAACTATGGTTAAAGCTGGGATCTACCTTGTAGCAAGGCTTAGTCCCATTTTCGCAGGTCAAGCGGAATGGTTCTGGCTGGTTGCAGGGTTTGGGATTGTCACCCTGTTCTGGGGCTCTTTCTCCGCCGTGAAGCAGACAGACTTGAAGTCGATCTTGGCCTTCTCAACAGTGAGTCAATTAGGACTAATCATGTGCTTACTCGGATTGGGTTCGGCTGCCGTTCATTTCGGTTATAGCAAGGAAAATGCCATATATACAACGGCTACGCTTGCGGCTATCTTCCACTTAATTAATCACGCTACATTTAAAGGTGCCCTGTTTATGGTAGTGGGTATCGTTGATCATGAAACAGGTACAAGGGATATTCGAAAGCTGGGCGGCCTGATGTCGCTTATGCCAATCACTTTTACACTAGCCATTATCGGTACGTTCTCTATGGCCGGTTTACCTCCGTTTAATGGATTTTTAAGTAAAGAGCTTTTCTTCACAGGTGTCCTTAATGCAAGTCAGTTAGATATATTCAATATGCAGACTTGGGGAATGATTTTCCCGGTTTTAGCTTGGGCAGCTAGCGTCTTTACTTTTATCTACAGCATGGTGTTGGTGTTTAAAACTTTTACAGGCAAATATCAACCAGAAAAGTTGGACAAAAAGCCACATGAAGCTCCAATAGGAATGTTGATTCCACCTATTATTCTAGCTTCATTGGTTGTCATTTTCGGGATCTTTCCTAATCTATTGTCCTATACGCTCATTGAACCGGCTATGGCTTCTATATTGCCAAGCTTACTGGCACCGGAGCAGCAATTCTATGTCAATATTTATCATTGGCACGGATGGACAACGGAATTGTTTATGACAATGGGGGTTATCGCTGTAGGTACGATATTGTACTTCACCTTAACCAGATGGTCAGGAATCTACAACAAGTTTCCCAAACGTTTGGCCCTTAACCATTTTTATGACCATGGCCTTATCTCGATGGAAAGGGTTGCTAATAAAATCACCCGTTTCCACATGACAGGTTTTATGCGAGACTATTTGGTTTATATCTTTGCTTTTTTGATCGTATTACTAGGTGGCGGACTGTTTACCTTGAATGCTTTCAGTTTTGGACAGGGTCAAGTGGCGCCTATAGGGGTATATGAAGTTATCTTAGCGTTGGTCATGGTGTGTGCTGCTGTAGCTGTACCCTTCGCTGAATCCAGACTTACAGCCATTCTCTTGGTTGGGGTAGTAGGTTTTTCTGTAGCCTTGTTCTTCGTTATATTCAGGGCTCCTGACTTAGCCTTAACCCAGCTTATTGTAGAGACGGTTTCTACGGCTTTGTTCTTACTCTGCTTCTACCACTTACCTAAACTGCGGAAGGAAATTTCCCGTGTCCCGTTTAAGGCAACCAATTTCCTTATTTCGCTAGGGGTAGGGGTAGTTATGATGCTGATTGCCTTTTCTGCGATCGACAACAGATTGTTTGTTCCCATCTCCGAGTATTTTCTTGAAGCAAGCTATAAGGAAGCGGGAGGAAGAAACGTCGTTAATGTCATCTTGGTAGATTTCCGGGGGTTTGATACAATGCTGGAAATTCTAGTGTTAGGGATAGCTGCTCTAGCAGTATTTTCCATGATTAAGCTTCGTCTAGCAAGGAGGGAAGACTTTGAGAACCAATGATGTAATTTTACAGACGGTAACGAAGACAGTCTCCTTCATTATCTTGCTGTTTTCGGTCTATTTATTTTTTGCTGGACATCATAATCCGGGTGGAGGCTTTATTGGTGGTTTGATGACGGCTGGGGCCATTGTTTTGCTTTATATTGCTTATGACATTGAAACGATGAAGAAGGTTATACCGCTAGATTACAAAAAGATGATTGCTTTAGGTCTGCTAATTGCCGTTTCTACAGGGATAGGTTCATTTTTATTCCATGTTCCCTTCCTTAGTCACTCCTTTGGTTATTTTTATCTTCCTGTACTTGGGAAGACCGAATTGGCTACTGCCGTCTTATTCGACTTAGGGGTGTACTTGACGGTAGTTGGCGTTACGATGACCATTATTCTTTCGATTGGGGAGGATGATGAATAATGGAGATTTTGATGTCTGTAGTAATTGGAATATTATTTATGGTTGCCACATACCTGATTTTAACGAAAAGCTTATTGCGCATTGTTATTGGGACGGGAATCATAAGCCATGCTGTTCACTTGTTGATTCTTACCATGGCGGGTGTAAAAACAGGGTCACCACCATTATTAGGTGAGGAGGCTGCCCTTTACACTGATCCCCTTCCACAAGCACTTATCCTTACAGCTATTGTAATTAGCTTCGGGGTAACCGGATTCTTCTGCGTTCTAGCTTATCGAGCTTACAAAGAATTAGGGACGGACGATATGGATCAGCTAAGGGGAAATGAACATGAATAACCTTATTGTTTTACCTATTGTACTTCCGATCATGACAGGAATAATCCTCATTTTCTTTAGCAAGCATATTGTTGTACAAAGATGGCTGAGCTTGATATCTTTGCTCGCTTTCATTGGGATCGCCAGTTCGATTGTTCAGCAGGTCTATACCGAGGGAATCCAAACGTTATATATGGGAGGTTGGCTTCCTCCATTCGGGATCGTCTTTGTTGCAGATATGTTTGCTAGTTTGTTAGTACTTACATCGGGGATTGTTGCGCTAAGCTGTTTATGGTTTTCTTTCCGTGGAATTGGACTGGATAGAGAAAAGTATTATTACTATCCCTTCTTTCAATTCTTGTTGACGGGTGTAAGTGGTTCGTTCTTAACCGGAGATATATTTAATTTGTTTGTATTTTTTGAGGTTATGCTCATCTCTTCTTATGCCCTTATTGTGTTAGGAGCTACTAAAATTCAGCTCCGAGAGACGATAAAATACCTAGTGGTTAATATTGTTTCTTCTGCCTTGTTTGTAGCCTCTGTGGCTTACTTGTATGCGATCACGGGAACTCTAAATATGGCAGACTTATCTGTAAGAGTAGCGGAAGTAGGGCAAACTGGACTTTTGAATGTTGTAGCTCTTATGTTCTTGATTGTGTTTAGTCTAAAAGCAGGCTTGTTTCTATACTTCTGGTTACCAGGTTCCTATAGTGCACCTCCTACGTCCATAGCGGCTATATTTGCAGGGTTACTAACGAAGGTAGGGATTTATGCGCTGTTTAGAACATTTACGTTAATCTTCTACCATCAACCAGAGGTCACTCACCAAATAATAGGTTGGATGGCAGGGGCAACGATGATCTTAGGAGCCATCGGTGCTATAGCTTTTTCTGATGTTCGTCAAGTGTTAGCGTATAATGTTGTGATTGCTGTTGGTTTTATTGTTTTTGGCCTAGCTGCTCATACTACTGCAGCAGTAGAAGGGGCTATCTTCTACTTGATTAATGACATGATCATAAAGGCTCTGTTATTCCTTCTTGGGGGAGCGATGATTGGAATTGCTGGAACTAGTCACCTACAGAAGATGGGCGGTCTAATTAAGTATCATCCTGTGCTTGGATGGATGTTTTTTATAGCAGCCATTGCTTTAGCTGGTGTCCCACCGTTAAGTGGTTTCATTGGGAAGCTGTTAATTGTCCAAGGCGGTCTCACAGCTGAGATGTATTGGCTTGTTGGGATCAGCTTGGCAACAAGTTTAATCGTGCTATATTCCATAATGAAGGTATTTATGCATGGATTCTGGGGTGAAACCAAGTTAAGTCCTAAGGAAGAAAAAGGTTCGGATAAAGGGTTACTAGCCCCATGTGCTGTCTTAGTATTCTTATCTTTTGCACTAGGCTTAGGAGCAGATTTCTTCTATCCGTATATTGAGATAGCTGCCGAAACGCTAATGGATCCAACCATCTATATTCAAGCCGTATTAAAGGAGTAGATCACTATGGCCGTGCAAGTCTTATTAAACTTTTTACTGGCTTTTATCTGGATGTTCTTAAATCAGAGTTGGGATCCGGTTACGTTTATATTGGGGTATATTATTGGCTTGGGGTTAATTTACTTTTTGCACCGATTTCTCCAGGGTCCCTTCTACTTTAAAAGGGTAATTGCCATCGTCAGTCTTATCTTGTTATTCATTAAGGAACTGATTTTGTCGAGTATTAGTGTAATCAAATTAATTCTTCGTCCAAATATGGACTTTCGCCCTGGTATTTTCGCCTTGCCTACAGATTTGAAGAGCGATTGGGAGATCACCTTGTTGGCGAGTTTGATTACTTTAACACCGGGTACACTTACGCTTGAGGTTTCACCAAAAGGAGATACGTTGTATATCCACGCGATGGATCTGCCAGATACTCAAGAAGCTATTAGCCAGATCAAGAATTCGTTTGAGAGAGCTATTAAGGAGGTGACGCGGTAATGTTTGAAATGTTGCTTATGACCTCATTAATCTTAATTGCCGTATCTATACTTGGAACCTTCTATCGGGTCTTCAAGGGACCATCTACTCCTGATCGTGTAATCGCCCTAGATACCATTGGTGTTAATATTATTGGCCTTGTTGCGATTCTTTCTGTCATGCTAAATACTCAGGCGTTCTTGGAGGTCATTTTATTAATCGGAATACTATCTTTTATTGGAACGATCTCCTTCTCGAAGTTCTTAGAAAGAGGTGAAGTCATTGAACGTAATCGAAATCGCTAAGATCGTGGTAGGGATCCTCCTTGTTATCGGATCTTTACTAAGCCTGCTAAGCACGTATGGTTTACTGCGCTTGCCGGATATTTATAACCGGTCACACGCTGCTACGAAAGCAGCGACGCTTGGAATCATGTCTATTTTAGTGGGAGCGTTTATCTTTTTCTATTTTGTCGATGGCTTGATCAGTGCAAAGCTTTTATTAGGGATTGTATTTGTTTTCATAACTGCTCCAGTGGGAGGTCATCTGATCGCAAGGGCAGCCTACCGAACTCAAGTACCCCTGTGGGAAAAAACAATAAAAGACGATTTGAAGCGTGATGATTTGAAAAGAGATAAAAGAATGACTAAAAAATTAAAGAAGGCAGCAGAAAATCAATAAATCTATACGTGTGATGGACTAGCCTTTAGGTCCTCACACGTTTTTTTGCATATAAAAACGGCTGTCCAATTAGGACAAGCCGTTCTTTAGATTATGATGCCTTGCGTACTTCTTTTTCCACTTCACCAAATGCAGTTTCCTTACCTGGAAGGATAGCATGAAGCAGGATACCAAGGAAGGTAGCCATTGCGATATTGTCAATGGTGAGGTTAGCGATGATATTGCTAATGGTAATGTCATGGAATTCTAGTTTGAATCCGCCGATTCCGGTAACGAGGATGATGGCTGCGATCACCATGTTGCGTTTGTCCGCAAATTCGACTTTATGTTCTACATACATCCGTACCCCTTGAGCTGCGATGATCCCAAATAGGATAATAGTGACACCGCCAAGGACAGGTTTTGGAATCGTCATCAGAGCAGCACCGATCTTACCTACAAAGGCAAAGATAATGGCAAAGATGGCAGCAAGTCCGATGACATTACGGCTGAATACGCGAGTAATCGCAAGTACCCCGATGTTTTCTCCATACGTGGTGTTAGGAGGTCCACCGATGAATGCCGCTAAGGAAGTAGCTAAACCATCTCCTAACAGGGTGCGATGCAATCCTGGTTTTACCATTAAATCACGATCCATTACACGGCCTGTTACAAGTAAGTGACCAATATGTTCAGCTAAAGTAACAAAGGCGACAGGAACAATAATTAAAGCACCAATCCAGGCTCCAGGAGAGCTAAAAGCTCCAAGCAATTGTGTGGTAAGCAGATGTTGCGTAAACATTTCTCCTGGTGTAATAAACCACGATGCGTTAGCGATAGAAGTTAGGTCGATCCATTCAGGAAATCGGATTAAAGTATAGATATAACCGGTAACCATTCCCGTTAGGATCGGGATGACAGACAAGAATCCTTTAAAAAAGATAGTGGCAACAACAGTTGTAATGAGTGTAACAAAAGCAATTTCTACAGCACCAACGGAATAAACGGGATCAGCACTTAATGGGTCATTAATGGCCCAATTTACTGCAACCCCAGATAAGCTAAGTCCAATTACAATGATAATTGACCCGATAACCATAGGCGGGAGCAGACGATGCAGCCAATTCACTCCGACTTTGGACACGATTAGGGCGACGATCACGTAGACGATACCCGCTAATAAACAGCCTAACATGGCAGCTCCAGGTCCTTCACTAGCAGAGACGGTAATAATCGGACCAATAAAGGCAAAAGAGGAACCCAAATAGTTGGGAACAAGGCCTTTGGTTAGGAAGATAAAGAGCAAGGTGCCAATTCCGCTAGATAAAAGAGCAGCTTGTATATCCAGTCCTGTAATAAGTGGGACAAGAACGGTAGCTCCAAACATCGCAAACAAGTGCTGTAAGCTTAAAGGGACAAGCTTTTGAATAGGTGGGGTTTCGTGGACATCAATAAAATTTTTAGCCATAGGATTAATTTTCCTCCTCAATTTTCTCTTGAATCGTAACGCGCTCTAGGTTGTCTATTTCCATGAGGTCCACCACGATGGTCTCTGATCGGGAGGTTGGCACATTTTTCCCTACAAAATCTGGACGGATGGGAAGTTCCCTGTGTCCTCGGTCGATGAGTACAGCCAGTTGGATCATCTCTGGTCGTCCATTATCCATTAAGGCATCAAGTGCAGCCCGTACCGTGCGTCCTGTAAATAAGACATCGTCAATCAAGATGACTTTTTTATCTGTTATTTTCTCTGGAAGGATCTTATCGCTGTCCTGAGGCAGCATATCTTTTTCAGTAAGGTCATCTCGGTAAAGTGTAATATCTAATTCTTCAACGGAGATGCTTTGCCCTTCAATTTCTTCTATACGAGTCGCTAGTCGTCTCGCTAGATATACTCCTCGCGTGCGAATCCCTACGAGAACACAGTTCTCAATCCCTTTATTCCGTTCAATAATCTCATGAGCAATTCGGGTCAAGGCGCGTCGAATTGCGGCTTCATCGAGAAGGACACTTTTTTCTTGCCATTTTTGTGCGGTCATTATTCCACCCCTAACATACTTAAGATTATTATGTTCCACTTTCTGCTGAGACTCAAAAAAACTCCTTGCCATATTCTGACAAGGAGCTGTATGCACGAGAATAGAAGGATAGACATTACCATAAAAGGTACCTACTTATCCTTAAGATCCGTTCACCTTGTCAGCCTCACGGGACTGCATTTAAAGGTAGCTATTGAATTGAAATCATTATGGCATGCCTATTACAGGTTGTCAATATAAAACTTTGCAATCGAGATGTGTTATGATGTAAGAAATGTGAATAACAATTGAACGAAAAAAAGGATGATCACGATGCGGAATCAATTATTTTCAAGACTTCAGGAGATCTATCCCGAGCTAGTGAAAATTCGGCGTGATTTCCATATGTATCCGGAGCTCTCGTTTGAAGAAGAGAGCACACCAAAAAAGGTAGCGGAATTCTTGACGTCACTAGGGTTAGAGGTGAGAACAGGGGTAGGAGGAAGAGGGGTTGTGGGACTCTTGCGCGGAGGAAAACCTGGAAAGACGGTAGCTCTTCGTGCTGATTTCGACGCTCTTCCGATCCAGGATGAGAAGGAAGTGGAATACAAGTCTCGTATACCTGGTGTCATGCATGCTTGCGGTCATGATGTGCATACCACGACGCTTCTTGGGGTGGCTCAGCTATTGAGTGAAGTGCGTGAACATTTGCAAGGAAATGTAGTATTTATCCACCAGTTTGCTGAGGAGGTGGCTCCCGGAGGTGCGCTTCCTATGATTGAAGATGGCTGCTTGGATGGAGTGGATGTTATCTATGGTGCTCACGTTTGGTCTGGGATTCCTATAGGAAAATTAGGTTATGTTGAGGGTTATATGATGGCGGCTACGGATGATTTTGACATTGAGATCATGGGCAAAGGGGGACATGGTGCAACTCCGCATCTGACGGTAGACTCTCTTGTTGTAGGAAGTCAACTTGTCCTCAATCTGCAACAAATTGTAAGTCGTCGAGTCGATCCATTGAAGCCGGCTGTTCTCACGGTAGGTTCCTTTATCAGCGGAAATGCTTATAATGTCATTCCAAACACAGCCAAGCTTATGGGAACGGTAAGGACATTCGACGAAGAAGTACGTGATGATATGGAGGATTCTCTCAAGGCCGTAACGGAAGCTACCTGTCTAGCATCCGGGGCTCAAGCGAATGTCGTCTATCATAGGGGTTACCCAGCGGTGTGGAATCATCCTGAGCAAACACGTGTTATCGTGGAACAAGCCAAGGAAGTGCTTGGCACAGAAAACGTATTTGAGATGAAGCCGATCATGGGTGGAGAGGACTTTGCTTACTATACGCAGAAAGTTCCAGGGTCATTCTTTTTCGTAGGTGGAGGAAATCCTGAGCTTGGGGCGGACTATCCCCATCACCACCCTAAGTTTGATGTAGACGAGCAATCGATGCTTGTGGCGGGAAAGGTTTTTTTATCGGCGGTACTTTATCATATTGGGGAAAGTTTTCTTGAGTAATCTTAGGTAATATAAAATAATATGATGTATCCATGAGTAATATATGATAATTAATAGTAAATAAAAAGCCCGTTGACCAGACTCAAGTGCTGCCAACGGGTTCTTTATTTTATTTTTGTAGCCTCATTAATAAATGGGCGAATAAAGCCGAACGTAAGGGCAGCTGATCAATAAGAACATGCTCATACTCCGCATGTGGCCCATCTCCCATAGGACCGAGCCCATCAAGCGTAGGAACTCCAAGAGCAGCTGTGAAGTTCCCATCACTTCCACCACCGACAAAGGCTTCGGTTAACGGTATTCCAAGATCTTCTCCGCATTCTTTTGCCAAGTTGAACAGCTCTACTGTTTTTTCTGTGCGTTCCATAGGTGGACGTTCCAAATCCCCCTCCACCGTTATGGATGTACCGGGTACCTGAGGTTTAAGGTTATGCAAGAGGTGGGTAATGCGTTCAGCTTCAGCCATGGAGGTGACACGTAGATCAATAACAGCTTCCGCTTCGTCTGGTACGACATTCACACGTGTTCCTCCGCGAGCGATACCCACGTTAAGGGTCGTGCCTAATGAGTAATCTGTAAGACTATGTATGTACATGATTTGTCGGGCTAACTCTTCAACTGCACTAACTCCTTCTTCATGATGATTACCGGAATGTGTAGCTTTTCCTTTAATCTTTAGCCGAAACTCTCCAACGCCCTTTCTCGCAGTTTTTAATGCCCCAGAATCAGCGACAGCCGGTTCGGGGACAAGGACATAACGACTCTTTCGTGCTTCTTCTTCAATTAATTGACGTGAGCTAGCGCTCCCGATTTCTTCATCAGACGTACAAAGAAACACAATCTTATACTGCAAAGGAACATGGAGATCTACGCACGCTTTGAGTGCCCAAAGAGATTGGATAATACCGCCTTTCATATCGAAGATGCCGGGGCCGTAAGCTTTATTTTCTTCTACACGATAAGTTAAACGACCAATATCCCATACGGTATCAAAGTGGGTGATGATAAGGATTTGCTCTTCACCAACACCGAGGGCAAAGCGAAGATGATCCCCTGTCTTTTCCTGAGGAAAAACGTCAGCTTGCACTCCAAGATGAGTTCGGAAGAGCTGTTGTAAGACATGGCCACACCGATCTACAGCTTGTTTATCCTGTGAAGGCGACTCTGCACGGACAAGGGTTTCAAGGTCGAAAAGAATGTTCTCTTGGTTTTCTTGAAGATAATCTAACAGCTTAGACAAATGAAAAGTCACCATCCTTTGGGTAATAGTCCCAGTTTATTGACATTAAACTATAGGCCACTTATATTCTACTAATAAGTATACCTGTTTAACATTGTCTTACAAAATATTCATACAGATTCATCTAAGAGGAGAACCGAATATGAAGAATACTATTATGGAACAGGCCAGTAAGTTAAAAGAAGAGATCATTGCATGGCGCCGTGATTTCCACCAGAATCCAGAGCTAAGCTTTGAGGAACATCGAACAGCAGAGAAGGTAGCTCTTCATTTAAAATCTTTAGGATTAGACGTTCAAACCGGCGTAGGACGTACAGGAGTAGTAGGGATTCTCTACGGAAAGGAACCGGGCCCGACCATTGCTCTTCGTGCAGACATGGACGCCTTGCCTATTCATGATCAAAAGCAAACCGGATATAAGTCTACCATACCAGGAAAAATGCATGCCTGTGGACACGATGCCCATACCAGTATCCTTATGGGGGCAGCGCAGTTCTTATCCCAAGTGAAAAGACCGGAACGAGGAAATGTGAAATTTATCTTCCAACCAGCGGAGGAGAACGGTGGAGGCGCAGAAGTCATGATTCAGGACGGTGTCCTGCAAAATCCAAAGGTTGATGCCATAGCTGGACTCCATGTATTCCCAGGTGTTCCGACAGGAAGTATTACGGCTGTAAAAGGGGTAGGTTGTGCAGCAGCCGATTTTATTCGCATTAAGGTTATTGGTCGTGGCGGTCATGCCGCTCATCCGCATACAGCTGTTGATTCCGTAACGGTAACGGCCCAGGTCATTACCGCGCTTCAACATATCGCTAGTCGTCAGGTGGACCCGTTAGATTCTGTCGTAATCACGATCGGAACGATTCAAGGGGGCTCTGCAAACAATATTATTGCTCCGGAAGTGGAGTTGACAGGAACGGTTCGAACGTTGAACCCCGCTTTAAGAGAGCAGATGCCGGAGAAGATCGAGAAGGTGATTAAAGGAGTGACCGAGGCCATGGGGGCGACATACGAATTCCTCTATGACAAAGGTTACCCTTCCATTATTAATGATGATCAGATGGTCGAGCTCGTTCTCCAGACGGCTGATGCTGTCCTTGGTGCTGGGAAGCAAAGCTTAGTAAAGCCTTCTATGGGTGGAGAGGATTTCTCCTACTATACACATGTTGTTCCTGGTGCTTTCTTCCGTCTAGGGGTGGGCAATACAGAGAAGAATACAACGTATCCCTTACATCACCCGATGTTTGATGTGGATGAGGACGCCCTCCCCCTTGGTGTAGCGATGCTGTCTGCGATTGCCTTGAATTATCTTAGTCAGAAATAATTAAACTCTGTTTTATTTTCTATAGGTTTTTACTTATACTATTAAGTATCGACCGTTAATAAGAAAGGGTTTTATATATGTCTAATGAGTTTCGGATTTGTGATGAATGTCGGATGACGAATGTCAAAACGCTGATGCCTAAGCTAAAGAAATTAGATCCTGCTGCTGATATTAAGATGGGCTGTCAGTCCTATTGTGGAATCGGGTATAAAAAGAGCTTCTGTATCGTAAACGGAAAGCATGTAACGGCCCTCTCTGAGGAGGAACTCTTGGAGAAGGTAGAAAAAGCTGTGCAGCGTGCAGCAAGAAGACAGGCAAGTACGACGTCATCTTAGCATAAACATAGTTTAGGGGGTCATGCCGGAAACGAGGGTTTCTATGGTATTGACCCTTTTTACTTTCTCTGAACTCTTAAAGGATCCTTTATAAGGAGAGGACAATAACATGACAATACTTCTTGACGGCAATCAGCTAAGTCTGGATCAGGCTGCAAGAATTATATTTGAAGGAGAGAAGGTTGAGTTAACGGAAGAAGCATGGATCAAAGTAGAGGAGAGCCGCAGCATCGTTGAACAGAGCATTCAAGAAGGGCATGTGATTTATGGTGTAACAACCGGTTTTGGAAAATTTAGCGAAGTGCTGATTTCATCACAGTACTTAGAAGAGTTGCAGCTTAATTTAATTCGGAGCCATGCCGTGGGAGTCGGTGAGCCTTTTGATGAGAGAGTAAGCCGCGCCATGCTGTTGTTGCGGGCGAATGCATTGGCAAAAGGATTCTCAGGGATTCGTAAGGAAACCGTTCAACAGCTTCTAGCTCTATTAAATTCGAACATTCATCCCATCATTCCGTCACAAGGTTCACTTGGTGCGAGTGGGGATCTAGCCCCCTTATCTCATTTAGCTCTGGTGTTAATTGGTGAAGGAGAGGCGATTTATCAAGGAAGAAAGGTAAGTGGAAAAAGGGCGTTGCAGAAGGCTGGACTTTCACCTATCAAGCTAGAGGCAAAAGAAGGGTTGGCTTTAATTAACGGCACCCAAGCCATGGCGGCTGTTGGACTCATCACCTACCTCGAAGCAGTGCGATTGGCTAATCAAGCAGACTTGACAGCTGCACTGACGATAGAAGCCTTGCGAGGCGTTGTCGATGCCTACAAAGAAGGCGTACATGCGGTCAGACCCTATCCAGAGCAACAAGAAGTAGCGAAGCGGTTAAGGGGATTATTGGAAGGGAGTCAGCTGGTGACGAAGCAAGGGGAATTGCGTGTCCAAGATGCCTATTCTCTTCGTTGCATTCCGCAAGTGCATGGAGCTGTTAGGCAGGTGCTTAATTATGTAAAAGAAAAGCTCCTCATTGAAATGAATGCCGCCACCGACAATCCCCTGATCTTTGCTGAGAAGGGTGAGGTGATATCTGGTGGTAACTTTCACGGTCAACCGATTGCTTTTGCCATGGATTTTTTAGCGATTGCCTTAGCGGAGTTAGCCAATATCTCCGAAAGGCGCATTGAAAGACTTGTAAACCCTCAGCTCAACGATTTGCCCCCCTTTTTAAGCTCAGATCCTGGTCTTCAATCCGGGCTGATGATCCTCCAATATACGGCTGCCTCATTAGTCTCTGAAAACAAAACGCTAGCTCATCCTGCCAGTGTGGATTCGATTCCTTCTTCAGCTAACCAAGAAGACCATGTCAGTATGGGAACGATCGCTGCACGACATGCTTATCAAGTATTAAACAATGTACGCCGCGTGATAGCCATTGAAGCCATATGTTCAGCACAGGCTTGTGATATCAGAGGGAGTGGGAGACTCGCTCCCAGGACGAATCAATGGTTCCAAGAGATTCGTAGGGTGGTTCCCAAACTAAAGCAAGACCGTGTGTTATCCAAGGACATTGAAAAGTTAGCCAAGGTGATGCCATCTCTCTTGACAGAGCAGGAAGAACAAGGGTAGGATTTGATCAAAACTTTGACAGAGGTAGGTTTGCTATGATTACACTTGTTCCTCCTAACTTAGACTACGCAGGGCGTATTTTTGAGTTAACGGATCATCCTTTGGTTCATGAACACTTAGCTTTTCGTAATGTTTCTGTTGATGATGTAATCAAGTTTATAAAGATGGTTCAATATGAAGAATCAGAAGGGAAAACCGTAAGTCGCTTTGTCCTCAACGAAGGTGGAGAGGTCATTGGGGCGACAACCTTAATGGAAATTAATAAGGTGGAAGGAACATGCAAGCTAGGAAGCTGGTTAGGTCAATCTTACTGGGGCAAAGGATATAATCAAGCAGCAAAGGATGCGATTTTAAGAATTGCTTTTGAAGATTTAGGGTTACGACTTGTATTTGTGGGAGCACGGCGTGCAAATCTTCGATCTCAAAAAGCTCAAGAAAAGCTTCCCTATATTACGTTGGGTGTAGAAGAACAGTTTCCAGATATCCATCAAAAGCTAGAGGAAAAGGAAAAGCAGCCCTGTGTGCTTAATGTCGTGTATAGGGATAGATACTTTGATTATATAAAAAGGTAATCAGGTGGAGTCAGAGATCAGAAAGGTCTGACTCCTATTTTCTTCTATGCAGGGACGATATACATTAATTGTTGTAGACGATCTTCGACGAGTTTCTTCTTTTGTTGTATTGCAGGTGTTTCCTCTGGTTGATGCTCTAATTGACGATTCAAGGATTTAAGCTCAGCGTAAAGCTTAGTGAAATCGTCTATATTGTTGATTCTTCTTGTATAGGGATCCATAGCTGTCCTCCATATTTTGCTGTCAGACTTTTATTTTAGCTGGCTTTCCTTTATTAGGCAATGACAATTTGCGAGAAATTTCGACTTTTTTCCACCATATGAATTGAATTCACCCTAGTATCCTGATAGGAAACAGGTGATAATATAGAAAGATGAGAGTAGAGAGTCGATAGGAGGAAGTTCATGAACCTGAAGCCAAAGATTAAGGGGAATTGGCTGGAAGTCACCATTGAAGCCCCGTTAGAAGGAAAGTCTATAGAGGATTTGCTAAAAGAGGACCTATATATATCTGGACGTATGATTCAACGCTTGACTCGGCAAAAGGGTATTTACTTGAATCGTAAAATTCCATTCCTTAAGAAAAAGGTGAAGGAAGGCGATTTCTTGCGTGTGCTCGTTGGAGATAAAGATGAAGGAACGCTGATTCCTGAAAATATCCCTATCGATGTCGCTTTTGAGGATGATGAGGTGCTGGTTGTTAACAAGCAGGCAGGAATTGTCGTACATCCCATTAAGCAAGGACAAACAGGGACGCTAGCTCACGGCGTAGCTTTTTATTGGATGAGTAAAGGGGCAACAGGGAAGGTAAGACCTGTTCATCGTTTGGATAAGGATACCTCAGGGCTCATTCTGATAGCTAAGAATAGTTACATCCATCAGCTTTTAGATAGGCAGCTTCGTGAACAAACCATTAAGCGAGCTTATTTAACTGTGGTTAAAGGACAATTGGAGCGTAAGAAGGGGACGATTAAGGAGCCGATTGGACAAGATCCGCACAATCCAGTGAAGCGAAAAGTAACTCCAAAAGGGGAAGAAGCCATTACTCACTATGAAGTGATGGAGGAATTTGGAGATGCCAGCTTGATTCGAGTCGAGTTGGAAACGGGTCGCACCCACCAGATTCGGGTTCACTTCGAACATATAGGTCATCCTGTCCTAGGAGATAGTTTATACGGTCAAAAACACCCTTGGATCCAGCGTCAAGCTCTTCATGCTTACCAGTTGCAATTCGTGCACCCTTTTCGGGAGGAAGAACTGCAATTTGAGCAGCCAGTTCCAGAGGATCTCAAGAAATTATTGGAAAAATTGAAGGAATCCGGACCCAGTTTGTAGAAAAATAAAGATACAGGAAGAACAGCTGGACGGAGGAAAAAGCTTGTGACAGCTCCCATTCTATTAGAAGAAGAAAAAGTGTTTAAAGATCCGGTACATAAATATGTTCATGTGCGTTATAAAGTCATCTGGGACTTAATCAATACACCTGAGTTTCAGCGTTTGCGCCGTATCCGCCAATTGGGAACATCCTTGTACACTTTTCATGGGGCGGAGCATAGTCGGTTCAATCACTCTTTAGGTGTTTATGAGATTATGCGCCGCATGGTCACAAAGTTTGACCTCTCCATAGATGAGGTTTTGCTTTGTCTATGCTCGGCTTTACTCCACGATGTCGGTCATGGACCGTTTTCTCATTCGTTCGAGAAGGTATTCAAGACGGATCATGAGGTGTGGACCCAGAAAATTATTGAAGGAAATACAGAGATTAACCGGGTATTGACGGAGATTTCTCCCGACTTTCCGAAGAAGGTTTCTGAAGTGATTGGCAAAACATATCCGAATAAGATGGTCGTCAGTCTTGTCACTAGCCAGATTGATGCGGACAGAATGGATTACCTGCTAAGGGATGCCTATTATACCGGAGTAAACTATGGTAACTTCGATATCGAACGAATTCTGAGATTAATGAGGATTGTGGACGAACAAGTCGTAATTAAATATAGCGGCATGCATGCAGTAGAGGATTATATTCTATCGCGATACCAAATGTATTGGCAGGTGTATTTTCATCCTGTTACCAGAAGTGCGGAAGTGATTCTTCGTAAGATTTTCAATAGAGCGAAGGAGCTATACCACGAAGATTATACGTTTCGTATTTTCCCCGAGCCGATGCTGCCATTTTTTAAAGATGGGAAAATTTCTTTAAGACAATACTTGGACTTTGATGAAGCAACGGTATTATACTATATACAAGAATGGTGCAGAGAAAAGGATCGGATTTTATCTGACCTGTGCAAGCGTTTTCTCCACCGCAGGCTTTTTAAATATATAGAATATGATCCTAATGATTATCGTATGTGGTCTGATCTGGAAGCTCTGTTCTACAAGGAAGGCATCGATCCGCGTTATTATCTTGAGTTCGATTCTCCATCAGATTTGCCTTATGACTTTTACAGAACCGGTGAAGAGGAAGAGCGGATGCCGATCTTACTATTGATGCCTAACGGAGACTTAGAAGAACTCTCTAGGAAGTCGGACATTGTACAAGCCATTTCTGGTAAACGGAGATTTGATCACAAGCTCTACTACCCAGAAGATATGGTGTCGGATGAGATCCGCAAGCGTATAGGGGGGAAGTAGGTTGTTGCAAGAACATGCCAAGGTGCTCTTTTTATTAGAGCAGGCAGGGGAGGTTGTAGGTCGCAAGAAGTTGCAGAAGATGGTCTACATCACGCAGAGGCTCGACTACGATTTCAATCAGCGATTCCATTTTCACTTTTATGGACCGTACTCCGAAGAACTATCGCTCGAAGTGGAAGAGCTGTGTCAGCTTGGTTTTTTGGATGAGGTTTTAGAGGATAAAGGAAATTATAATGTCTATCGTTATAGCATTACGGATAAAGGGAAGGATTTTCTACAGCATGTGAAGACGGATGTAGGGAACCTTTCTCCTGTTCTAGACAAGATGAATGAGTCTTCTGCTCGTTTTTTAGAGCTGGTATCCACGGTTCTCTATTTTGAGAAGCTGACTCGGGAAGAAGTGGAAGAGAAGATTCTAACACTAAAGGCTAAATCAAACTATTCTACAGAAGAGATCACCGATGCTTATTCCTGGATTGAAGGGTTGCGTGCAGCTCGTCTAACTCTCTAGTGGAATTGTTTGACAACTAGTAGATGCGTTAGAATAGGAGTAAAGCGAAAAAGGAGCGGGTATCTTTGGATTTATTAAACAATAACAAAAAGAAGGGCATCGACTTAAATATTATCAGCAACACGAATACCCATGGTGGGTTCGGAGCTGGGATGATCAATTTAAGCAATGTGTCTTCCGTTATCATCGAAGGGGAAGAAGCCTACATTGACCTTGGCGCCCTTCATGCGAAGAGTAAAGTGGAAAAAGGGATTAAGTTCTTGACGAACAAGGATGAAGTTCCAAATGGAAAGAAATGCTTTATTGTTTGGGTTGCAGCGGATCGTAACGAGCAAGGAGCTTATTACGCAGGAGCCGCGTCATGTGAGATGATCGTAGATCGTGAAGCGCGCCGAGGATGGAAGATCCTTGCCGACCACGTCAATCGGATGGATGCAGCCATGAAGCGAAAAATCATGCTGGATAACCTTGATGCAACGGAGAAGGCTTCGCTGAAAAAATTGTTGATTGAGAACAATCCTACGATGTGGGAGAACTCTTCTGATGCGTTGAAAGAAGCTTTAGCTTAGTCCAAAATATGAATTTTTTTGACAGGCAATTGTCTCGAGAACCAAAAAGTTGTAAACTAGTTTATGTTGTTTACACACTGAAACAACAGGACAGACAAAAGGGGTAGGGATTCCTACCCCTTTTGTTGTTCTGTCAGATCGCTCTAAGACTAAACCTTACGTATCGATATCGCCGTGAAGAGGAACAATAACTTTATCCCGATCGGTGAGGTGAAAGAGATGAACAACAATCAAGATCATTTTGCACGCCATGGCGGCGTCCATTTTTCCAATAACGTTTCTCATGAACAAATTAACGAGTTTGTACGTCAGCTGCCTGCTGGAAGGCGAGAGAGCTTATTTGAAGTGTTACAGGAGCTTCAGAGTAATGGCTTAATCACCATTCATAATGACCATGTGTTTACCGATGGTGAAGGCAAACTTGGTGGAAGTGAAGAGTGTTAATTTAGGTCAAAAAAGGGTGCCTCATTTACGAGGCACCCTTTCCTTCTGTTGATTGCAAATAAACTGCTATATTTTGCAAATATATATCCACAATTTGCAAATATAATCATTCTACCAATGAAATAACCTCCTCCAGAATGACTGCTCCTTCGGTGGTTGTTCCTCCACAGGCTGTTCTGGATCCATTCCTGGCGGAAGATGATCCGTACAGTACTCCGTCGGTTCGGTCCCTTCAGCAAAGTATAGCAGCTCCTGTACGGGACAGTAGGCAGTGGCGAGCTTGTTGTTCTGCGGATTGATGTACACCGCGTTTACACCGTCTGGTACTTCGAACATCGATGGAGGTCTGCCTTCTAAAGCGGATTCCATAAACTCAGCCCATAATGGCACAGCGAGCCTAGAGTCCTCTACAGGGTCCATTTTCATCCCCTCGTCATAGCCTGTCCAAACGGCCAGAGAGAGCTGTGGAGTGTACCCAACCAGCCAGGAATCATAATCTGTGGTTCCTGTCTTCCCGGCTACAGGGCGATGAAGCTGTGAGGCTACCCGAAAACCGGTTCCACCTTCCTCGAACACACCTTGCATCAAATGGGTGAGCAGAAATGCAGGTACGGGATCGGTAACTCTTGCCGTTGCACCCTTTTCTTCTACAATGACTTTTCCTTCTTGGTCCTCAATTCGAACGACTGCGATAGGTTCTGTCTTTTCTCCAAGATTAGCGATAGCAGCGTAAGCGACGGCCATCTCCAAGGGAGAAACAGGTACGGTACCGAGAGCAAGGGATGGAATAGCTGTCATATTACTTTGGATTCCTAAACGCTGTGAAGCTTCTATAAGCTTGTCTTCCCCAAGGAGCATATGTGTCTTTACAGCATAAATATTATCTGATCGAGCAATAGCTTGGTGAAGATTAATGTAATCATGAGGGTAAGAATCTCCAAAGTTCTTGGGGATATATTCCTTATTATTTCCATAGGTAAAGATTGTTGGTTCGCTCTTTAACTCTGATAAAGGTGTAAAGCCATTTTCCAGAGCAGCGAGGTATAAGAAAGGTTTGAAGGATGAACCTGGTTGTCTCTTGGCAAATACTCGATTGTACTGACTCTCTTTATAATCACGTCCACCGACCATCGCTTTAATGGCCCCGGTTTTAGGGTCAAGAGCAACTAAGGCAGCTTGCAAAGGCCGATCTTTAGGCAGATACTTTTCAACGACAATTTCTGCTTTCTCTTGCATCACAGGATCAAGTGTCGTGTAAATCTTTAAACCGCCGTTAACGAGTTGTTCCTCCGAGATTTGGTACTTCTGCTTTACTAAATAAGTTACATAGTCTCTGAAATAAGGGGCAATAACCCTCTGTTCCGTGGGGACTAATCCAACTAACTGAAATTCTTCAGCATAAGCAAGATCTGCTTGCTCTGTGGTGATATAGCCTTGATTAACCATTGCATTTAATACCAAGCGTTGACGTTGTTTGGCCATCTCCATATTTAAATAAGGAGAATAGAAAGCAGGGCCTTTAGGGGCGCCAGCAAGTATCGTCGACTCTGCCAACGTGAGTTCCGAAACATCTTTGCCAAAATAAGTTTTTGCTGCTGCCTGTACCCCGTAGGCGGAGTGGCCGTAATAGATTTGGTTTAGGTACAGAGAGAGGAGCTGGTTCTTAGAGTAATTCAGTTCTAGCTGAATCGTAAATATCGCTTCTTTTATTTTACGCTCCCAGGTTTTATCTAAGGTAAGATAAAGATTGCGAGCCAACTGCTGGGTAATTGTGCTGGCCCCCTGAACTTTTGCCATATGTTGAATATCTACTACGATAGCACGAGCTAGACGAAGAAAGTCGAAGCCAACATGACTGTAAAAGTTCTTATCTTCAATAGAAATGGTTGCCTGAATCAGTTCGGGAGGAATTCTCTCTAGAGGAACCACGGTCCGATTTTCCCCACTAAACAAGGTATCAATCACTTCCCCATTCTCCGCATAGATCGAAGTAGTTTGTTCTATGAACGAAGGGGGAAGGGGTTGGGATCGCAAGTATAGTAAAAAGAAAGTTAAGAGAATGGCCGATAGTAATAGACCGATAAGAGCAAGCGTGAAGACTTTACGCATAAAGCGAAACATGCGACGAAGTGGAATATGACGAATGACTTCCACAAAAAATTCCTCCTTTCCTGGATTTACAAGGTTATAACTTTTATCCATTATGGGGAATTCTATTAAATCTTATACTACCTCTATTGCATATAGGGGGGTGACCGCATATAATGTAATTTGTTGTTTGAAATGGTATGGATAAACTTCTCAACATAGACAAACACTACCGATAACTATTGCAAAAAATATAGGAAATGAGGAATGGAACATGGGAGGACTTTGGTTTACTGAAAAGCAAACAGAGAACTTTGGAATTACAATTAAGATCAATAAGACTTTACATACAGAACAAACCGATTTTCAAAAGCTAGAAATGGTGGAGACAGAAGAGTTTGGCAATATGTTATTACTTGATGGCATGGTTATGACAAGCAAAGTGGACGAGTTTGTATACCACGAGATGGTGGCTCATCCTGCTTTGAATACGCACCCGAGTCCTAAGACTGTCCTCGTTGTTGGTGGGGGAGACGGTGGAGTCATTCGCGAAATCTTGAAGCATGAGAAAGTGGAGAAAGCCGTCCTCGTTGAAATCGATGGGAAAGTAATAGAGTATTCGAAGAAGTATTTACCTGAGATTGCTGGTGAGTTGGACAACCCGCGTGTCGAAGTACAGGTTGACGATGGTTTCATGCATATCATTAAGAGCAAGGACTTATACGATGTCATCATGGTTGACTCTACAGAGCCTGTTGGACCTGCAGCACCTTTGTTTGAGCGTGGCTTCTATCAAGGAATTTTTGAAGCATTGAAGGAGGATGGAATCTTCGTTGCTCAAACAGACAATCCTTGGTTTAAAGCAGATCTGATCCAAAAAGTAAACAGAGACGTTCGTGAGATCTTCCCAATCACACGCACTTACATTGCCAACATCCCGACTTATCCGTCTGGTATGTGGACATTTACCCTTGGTTCTAAGAAGTATGATCCTTTAACAGTGAAGGAAGAAGACATTAAGGATCTACCAACCAAATACTACTCTCCTGAACTTCACCAGGCTTGCTTTAAGCTTCCGAAGTTTGTAAAAGCACTAGTTGAATAGGAGGGCGCCAAACCATGAGATTTGATGAAGCTTATTCCGGCAATATTTTTATTGGGGCACAGCAAGATTACGAAAAAGCCCAAGTTGTCATCTATGGAATGCCTATGGATTTTACGGTCAGTTTTCGTCCGGGTTCTCGTTTTGGTCCTCAGCGTATCCGCGAGGTGTCTATCGGGTTGGAAGAATACAGTCCTTACGTAGACCGTCATTTAGAGGAAGTGAACTATTACGATGCAGGGGACATTCCTCTCGCTTTCGGTAATCCAAGCCGCAGCTTAGAGTTGATCGGAGATTTCGTGGGGAAAGTATTAGCGGATGGTAAGTTTCCTATTGGCTTAGGTGGAGAGCATCTTGTTTCCTGGCCTATCATTCAGGAAATGTACAAGAAGTATCCGGATATGGTTCTTTTCCACTTTGATGCCCATACGGATCTTCGTGATCATTATGAAGGCGAACCCTTATCCCATGCGACTCCCATTAAGAAAGCCTGCGATTTAATGGGTGGGAAGAACGTATACTCCTTCGGCATTCGTTCTGGCTTAAGAGAAGAATTTGCTTGGGCGAAGGAGAATATGAACCTTTATAAATTTGACGTGCTTGAGCCGCTTAAGAAGGTACTACCAACGATCGGGAACCGTCCGGTTTACCTCACGGTCGATATCGACGTGTTAGACCCATCTGCGGCCCCTGGAACGGGCACATTAGAAGCGGGAGGTATTACCTCTAAGGAATTGCTAGCTTCTATCCATGCCATAGGGGAAGCAGGAATCAATGTAGTGGGATGTGACTTGGTTGAAGTCGCTCCTGTTTATGATCCTTCCGAGCAAACTCAAATTGTAGCATCTAAAATCGTTCGTGAAATGATGCTTTCTTTTATTAAATAGGAGACGCAGTGAGGGCTGACCTTTTGAGGGTCAGCCCTTGTTTTTCCTACCCAAAATGCCTAAAATAAGAAGAATATAGGTAAGATAGGTGATTCCATGCAGTCCGTGACAATACATATTACAACGAATATAAAACAGCAAGGTCAGAAGCTGGAACAAACCTGTTCTGGAAAGTTATTTCCCAAAGGGGAGGGCTGGTATCTTGTTTACAAAGAAGATCTGGGAGAGAACCAAGAGGTTTCGTCGACGATCAAGCTCTCTAAGGAACAGGTAACGATCATCCGCACAGGATCGATACGCATGAGACAGGAATACATTCCGGGACAATGGACGGAAGGAAAGTATGAAGGTCCTTTTGGCATGATGTGGATGGAAACCAAGACGGATCATATAGATTTCAGCGAGAGGCACATGTCCTTGAGCTATCAATTAAAGTTGAACGGTGAAGATATGGGCCGCTATGAAGTGGCTATGAAGATGGAGGCTAAGTCATGAACATTGTTGAAAAAGTAAAAGAGACGATTATTGAAGAGATTAAAGAAGCTGCGCTTAAAACGGGGCTTGTGGAAGCAGAGCAAATTCCTACCTTTGTACTTGAAATTCCAAAAGAGAAGACACACGGGGATTATGCGACGAATATTGCCATGCAATTAACCAAAATTGCCAGAAAGCCTCCTCGTCAAATTGCTGAAGCCATCGTGGAGAACCTGAATACGGAGAAAGCTAGCATCTCTAAAGTAGAGATTGCAGGACCTGGTTTTATCAATTTACACATGAACAATACCTATCTTACAGCTGTGATTCCACAAGTGATTGGGGCTGGTGAAAATTATGGCCGGACGGACTATGGACAAGGGATGAAAATCCAAGTTGAGTTCGTCAGTGCGAACCCGACAGGAAGCTTGCACTTAGGACATGCCCGTGGAGCCGCCGTAGGGGATGCTCTCTGCAATGTGTTGGATATGGCTGGTTTCGAGGTAAGCCGAGAGTATTATATTAATGACGCAGGGAACCAGATTGCGAATCTCGCGCTTTCCATTGAAGCAAGATATATGCAAGCCTTAGGTAAGGATTGGCCCATGCCGGAGGATGGCTACCATGGTCAGGATATTGTTGAATTTGGACAAGAGCTTGCAAAAGAAGCAGGGGAGAAGTACGTCTCGTTAACTCAGGAAGAGAGATTCCAGTTCTTCCGTGACTATGGATTGAAAAAAGAGCTAGCGAAGCTTAAATATGATTTGAAGGATTTTGGTGTGGAGTTCGACGAGTGGTTCAGCGAAACCTCACTCTATGAAACGGGAGCTGTTGTAGAAATCGTAGAGAAGCTTCGTGAACGCGGCTATATCTTCGAGCAAGATGGGGCGACATGGCTTCGTTCTACCGATTTTGGTGATGACAAGGATCGTGTATTAATTAAAAATGATGGCAGCTACACGTATTTAACTCCAGACATCGCTTATCATCAGAACAAGTACTCTCGTGGCTTCGAGAAATTGATTAACATATGGGGAGCAGACCATCACGGGTATATCCCTCGTATGAAGGCTGCGATGCAGGCTCTAGGCTATAATGCCGATCAGCTTCATGTCATCATCAATCAGATGGTAAGCTTGTACCAAGGCGGAGAGAAAGTGAAGATGTCTAAGCGTACAGGAAAAGCCGTTACGATGCGTGACCTTATGGAAGAGGTAGGAACCGACGCGGTAAGATATTTCTTTACGATGCGCAGCTCCGATGCTCACTTGGATTTTGATATGGATCTTGCGGTTTCTAAGTCCAACGAGAATCCAGTATTCTATGTTCAATACGCCCATGCTCGAATCTCTAGCATCTTCCGTAAGGCACAAGAAGAAGGGGTGCAATGGGAAGATGCCACTGCTAATCTTAACTTGATTACTTCGGAGAAAGAAGTAGAATTGCTGAAGAAGGTCGGACAATTCCCAGAAGAAATAAGTGTAGCCGCAGATCAATATGCGCCACACCGTATCGTGCGATATGCGCATGAGCTAGCTACGCTGTTCCATAGCTTCTACAATGCGGAGCATGTGGTAACAGAGGATAAAGAACTAACGATTGCTCGTTTAAGCCTGCTGAAGGCTGTACAAGTGACGCTGCGTAATGCGTTGAGAGTGATAGGAGTAAGTGCTCCGGAGAAGATGTAACCAATGTGAAAAAAGGTGCCTCGGCCATATAAGCCGAAGCACCTTTTACTTTTATATTATTAGATTACCCCTTGAACGATCATTGCGTCCGCTACTCTCAAGAAGCCTGCAATGTTAGCTCCTACGACGAGGTTTCCAGGGTGGCCGTATTCTTCTGCTGCCTTCACGCTGTTTCTGTAGATGTTGATCATGATCTCGTGAAGCTTAGCATCTACTTCTTCGAATGTCCAAGACAATCTCATGCTGTTCTGAGCCATTTCTAGTGCGGATACAGCTACGCCACCCGCATTAGCGGCTTTCGCTGGAGCGAATAGTACCTTGTTATTTAGGAACACATCAATAGCTTCTAAGGAAGAAGGCATGTTAGCTCCTTCTCCAACGGCTTTCACCCCGTTAGATACCATGATCTTCGCAGCCACATCATTGATCTCATTCTGAGTCGCGCAAGGAAGAGCAATGTCACATGGGATAGACCAAATTCCTGAGCAACCCTCGAAATATTGAGCTTGTGGATGTTCTTTTACATATTCGCTGATTCTCTTTCTCTCTACTTCCTTTAGTCTCTTCACAGTATCAAGGTTGATGCCGTTCTTGTCATAGATATAACCATTGGAATCGCTGCAGGCAACGACCTTAGCACCTAGTTGGGTGGCTTTCTCTATAGCGTAAATGGATACATTACCAGATCCAGAGACGACCACTGTGCTTCCATTGAAGCGGAGGCCTTGATCCTTAAGCATCTCTTCCACGAAGTAGACAGTGCCGTATCCTGTAGCTTCTGTTCTAGCAAGGCTTCCACCGTATCCAACGCCCTTACCGGTTAGGACTCCTGCTTCATATGCTCCACGAAGTCTCTTATACTGTCCAAACATATAGCCTATCTCTCTAGCGCCAACTCCGATATCTCCGGCAGGAACGTCAAGATCCGGACCAATATGCTTAGAGAGCTCCGTCATGAAGCTTTGGGTAAATCTCATAACTTCTCCGTCTGATTTTCCCTTCGGATCGAAGTCAGATCCACCCTTACCTCCGCCAATCGGCTGTCCGGTAAGAGAGTTCTTAAAGATTTGTTCAAATCCGAGGAATCGGATGATACTGGCATTAACAGAAGGATGGAAACGCAATCCTCCCTTATAAGGTCCAATAGCGCTATTAAACTGAACACGGAAACCGCGGTTTACTTGTACCTTTCCTTGATCGTCAACCCAAGGAACTCTAAACGTAAACATTCTTTCCGGCTCGGAGATTCTCTCAAGGATACCTTGTTCCATATATTTAGGATGTTTAGCAAAAACGGGAACAAGAGAGTCAAAGATCTCTTTTACTGCTTGATGAAATTCGCTTTCACCTGGATTTCTTTTCTTTACCGTTTCATAAACTTCCGCTACATAAGCTTGTGCTACTTGCCATTCGCTCGGTTTCACTTCAATTAAAGTTGCCATGATCCCACATTCTCCCTTATCTCATCTTTTTTTTCTCTTTTTTTATAAGTACATGATTAGAAACCTAATCAGACTCCGTTATAGACATAGTGCTAATGATAAATTTCTTAAATTTTCACTTTGCTTACCTCTACCTGTATTTTATAATGGTTAATTAATCGAATCAATTCATAGATTAGATGATATTAATGCCATATTGATATGAATTGGGAAAACAGGAGTGGATAAGCAGTGGATTTTCGGCAGATACAATACTTTATTGAAGTGGCTAATCGAGAACACGTGACGGACGCGGCCAATGCTTTACATGTCGCCCAATCTGCTGTCAGCCGGCAAATCTTCAACTTAGAGTCGGAGTTAGGTGTGGATTTGTTTATAAGGGAAGGGCGTAATGTTCGGTTAACGCCTATCGGCAAACGTTTTTTAGTTCATATGGAGGAAGCTATAAAAATTATCGAGAATGCGAAGCGGGAAGTAGAAGAATATTTAGATCCTGAAAAGGGAACGATTCGCATCGGTTTTCCTAGTAGTTTGGCGGCATATACCCTACCTACCGCCATTTCAGCTTTTCGAGAGCTGCATCCGGAGGTGAAATTTCAACTTCGCCAAGGTACTTATCACGGCCTTATTGAGTCGGTTATTAAGGGAGAGATGGATATGGCTCTGATTGCCCCTCTTCCGAAGAGAGAAAAGAAGGTCAAGGGTGATATCTTATTTATGGAAAGGATTGTAGCTCTGCTGCCGTCTAATCATCCTCTAGCAGGTCAACGTTCCCTAAAGCTAAGTGAGTTGAGAGAGGATTCTTTCGTATTATTCCCACGTGGCTATATTTTGCGAGAGATGGTGGTCAACGCTTGTCAGGAAGTTGGATTTGCTCCGGAGGTTTCGTTTGAGGGGGAAGATATTGATGCGATAAAGGGATTGGTTTCAGCTGGACTAGGAGTCACTCTGGTTCCAGAAATCACGTTAATTGACAGCCTGCCGCGTTCAACGGTTAAGCTGCAGATTAGCGAGCCCCGAGTGGACCGTACGGTGGGAGTTATTATTCCAAATGATAGAGGTTTATTGCCTACAGAACAGCTTTTCTATGAGTTTTTGAAAAAATTCTTTACTCGCTTAGGGGGATTTGATAACCACTTTTAGGCTCCGCGGTATGAAATGGACATGGGATACCTTATTTCATACAAAAAATGGATAGGCGTCTATTAAGCGGACAAGGAGTTCGTTATATACTCAAAAAAAGTGTCCGAGGTGCGTATATGAGCGAAATAGCGGAATGTATGTCCGTCCAAAATCACTTCGAAACGATTTTAACTCAATTAAGATGCCTGATGTCCGCTAAGAAGAGGAGGGGAGCCTCTGTGATGGCTCCCCCTAACCTGCAATTAATGATCTCCATGGTTTCCTTTGTCTGGATTAGTGGCGGACCAATTATCTTGCTCTGGGTTGTAATCGATGATTACTCCATCTAAGAATTCATTCCCCTTCTCAAGAATTACTTCTAGGCCAGAGGCTTCAACGACTTCATCCTTTTCACTTGGCTTGTCTAAACCTAGGCCGTAATGGGCATGGTCTCCATGGGCATGAGAAACATAGACACGCAGCTTGAGTTCTTTATCTTCGACTCCAGCCAATATTTCTTTAATCTTTGTTACGGCATTATCCGTTAGGGTACATTTCATTTTGGAAGCTCCTTTATGGTTAATATGGCTATTGTAACGCAATAACAAAAGTAAAACAAAACGGATAGAACACTTGAACCAATTATTCCCTTATACTATAGTTAATGTGAAGAAAGATGCCGGATAACCGGCACTGCAGATGAGAACTCAGCAGCTTGTCTAAAAGGGGGTACACCACGAGATGCGGCAGGAACCAGTCACACATGAAATGCTGGAAGCTATACTAGGAGCGATTGATGAAGGGATACATGTGGTGGATGCAAAGGGGGTAACCATTTACTACAACCATGTAGCGGCTAAATTGGACGGGCTGTCGGTTGAAGAAGTGATGGGCCATCATCTGCTTGAAGTATTTCCATCTTTAAACGTAGAGACAAGCACCTTGCTTAGGGTAATCGAAAATGGTGATCCCATCTACCATCAGCATCAACGATATACCAATAAGAAGGGTAACCAGGTAATTACCGTGAATACAACCCTACCCATCCGAGTGGATGGACAGCTCGTAGGGGCAGTCGAGGTGGCAAAGGATATTTCTAAGGTGAAGGAGCTCTCCGAGAAATTGGTCGATCTTCAGGCTCAGATTGCCCAGAAAACTCAAATGCCAGGAAAGAAAAAGCAAGGATCCAAGGGGGAATCGGGAGCCAAATATCGGTTCACGGACTTAATTAGTCAGAGCCGTAAGATGGAGGAGTTAAAGCAAATGGGGGAAAAAGCAGCACAAACTCCCTCACCCATCCTCATTATGGGGGAAACCGGAACAGGTAAAGAGCTAGTCGTTCAATCCATTCATAATGCCTCCCCGCGGAGCAACGCAGCCTTTATTGCACAGAATTGTGCAGCTTTGCCTACTACTTTGTTAGAGGGAATCCTGTTCGGAACGACGAAAGGGAGCTTCACCGGAGCGGAAGATCGGCCGGGCCTATTTGAACTGGCAGATGGAGGGACCTTGTTTTTAGACGAGATTAATAGTATGCCGCTTGAGCTCCAGGCCAAGCTGCTTCGCGTTATTCAAGAGAGTCGGGTGCGCAGGGTGGGAGGTATGCAAGAGACAACAATCGATGTTCGGATTATCGCTGCACTAAACGAGGATCCGCAATTGGCTGTGAGAGAAAATCGACTTCGTTCGGATCTTTTTTATCGTCTGAATGTTGTTGCTATTCCTATCCCTCCTTTACGAGAACGGAAAGAGGATATTCCGATCCTCATTCATCATTTCATACAAAAGTTCAATTATCTCTTTGGAAAATTAGTTACTGGGGTTAGTAAAGAGGCAGAGGCGATTATTCTGCAACATGAGTGGCCAGGAAATGTGAGAGAATTAGAACATACCATTGAGGCTGCCATGAACCTAGTAGAGGGGGATCGGATTGAGCGGGACGACCTGCCGTTTTATCTGCAGCAAGTCCGTCCTGTGAACCAGACTTCCATTCCAACCCTTCCTCAATTCGAAGACAATATGTCTCTCCCCGACGCGGTGAAGAGGGTGGAAGAAGAGATGATTCGAACAGCACTTGCGCAAACGGACGGAAATATTATGCAAGCAGCAAAGCAACTAGGCATTCCACGTCAAACCCTTCAGTATAAGTTATCTAAGCTGGATTCTTGAGGATCTAAGAGGATTCTTAAATATTTTTAAGGATATCAAGGGTTATCTTTATATAATAGGGATAAAAGTGGAAAAAGACTGGAAATGACGAGTGGAGCGTTTTGTTCCTTTTTCTTCCACCTTGTATAATGAAGCTTGTGAACAAATCAATTCTTCAAACATGAAGTAGATACAGTGAGTAAGCAGTCCGTTGCGAGCATGGGTATGCCCTTTATCTATCACATAAATGAAGGACGGATCGATGTTAGTGACGATTATCTTAGGAGACTGTACATAAGCTGAGAGCTGTATTGAAAAATGGGCAGGATAGGAGACTGGGACTTCCGCTGGCTCAAATGGGCCAGGGGTAGACTATCGCAAGATGGTTTAGGGTGAGTCGTCACTGGCGAAACCTGGGTACTCTAACCTCTATGTAAATAGAGGAAGAGCTCAGGTTTTTTTATTTGTCTTGGAGTTTGAATTGGCATGATTTTTGCATAATTATTTTTAAGATCTATATTCCGGTGTTTCATCCAGCGAACTAAAAACAAGGAGGATGATGCGAGATGTTAACGAAGAGAAGACATTGGAGCGAAGTTAATCTTTGGAAGGATGTTTCGGAAGAGCAATGGAATGACTGGTTATGGCAATTAACGAATACGATAAGAACGGTTGATCAATTAAAGCAGGTCGTAAACTTAACGGCTGAGGAAGAGGAGGGTGTCCGCATTTCGACACAGACCATTCCTTTAAACATTACCCCTTATTATGCTTCTCTTATGGATCCAGATGATCCAGAGTGCCCCATCCGTAAGCAATCAGTACCCATCTCCGCAGAAATTATGAAAACAAAGTACGATTTAGAGGATCCACTTCACGAAGATGAGGACTCTCCAACACCGGGATTGACTCACCGCTATCCCGATCGAGTGCTGTTCCTTATCACAAACCAATGCTCGATGTATTGCAGGTATTGCACACGTCGTCGATTCTCGGGTCAAGTGGGAATGGGTGTACCTAAGAAGCAGCTGGATGCAGCCATTGATTATATCCGAAATAATCCTGAGGTCCGAGACGTATTGTTATCTGGAGGCGACGCGCTGTTAGTTAACGATCGGATTTTAGAATATGTCATTCGTAACCTTAGAGCGATCCCTCATGTTGAAATTATCCGGATCGGGACTCGCGCGCCCGTCGTATTCCCGCAAAGAATTACAGAAGATCTTTGTAATATGTTGAAAAAGTATCATCCTGTTTGGCTCAATACTCATTTTAACACCTCACTTGAGATTACCCCTGAAGCCAAGAAGGCCTGTGAAATGCTTGCGAATGCAGGAGTTCCTCTAGGAAACCAGTCTGTTATCCTGGCAGGTGTCAATGACAGTGTTCATATCATGAAGAAACTCATGCATGACCTCGTAAAAATCCGAGTACGCCCTTATTATATTTACCAATGCGATTTGTCTGAAGGAATTGGGCATTTCCGTGTACCTGTATCAAAGGGCTTAGAGATCATTGAAAATTTACGCGGCCACACATCTGGCTATGCTGTGCCGGCCTTCGTGGTAGATGCGCCAGGAGGCGGGGGGAAAATTACGCTTCAGCCAAACTACATGATCTCACAAAGTCCAGAAAAAGTGGTTCTGCGCAATTTCGAAGGTGTGATCACTAGTTACCCTGAACCTAAGAACTATGTCACAGGGAAAGCGGACGCATATTTCAATAAGGTGTATGGAATTGAGGAGCCTAAGCCTACCGTCGGTATTGCAGCCCTTATGAATGATGACCAGTTTAACTTAGTGCCGGAGGGGCTAAGGCGGATGAGCAAGCGAGAAAATTATCATTCGCAGGAAGGTCATAGTTCGTTGAAGGATCGTAGAGAAAAGCGAGACGAAATGAAGATGAAGCTAAAGAATAAAGATGATCAGGAAAAAGCGTCTTCTTAAGAGGAACTAGCTCCCAGTTGGCCGATATTGAACTCGTGAGGCACAGATTGATCTATTTCAAATGAAGGGGGTACCAGGGCTAACTCTGGTACCCCCTTATAGTAAAAGTTACACTTTAAAATAATCCACTGCTCTCTTCAACTCGGAGGCCATGGCGCTCGTTTCTTCAGCGCTAGCCGATACGGTTTGCATCGCAGCAGAGGTTTCTTGGATGGATGCTGATACTTGCTCCGCGTTGGCTGCCGTATGTTCAATTACGTTAGCTAGAGAGTTGATCAGTTCCACGATTTTCTCCGATGTGGCTACTTCAGCTGTGGTGATGTCTCGAATACCATTTACTTGGGATAAGGCATCATCAACAGCTGTTAAAATGTTTTCTAGGGCAAGCCCAGCTTGAGATACAATTTGAGTGCCTTCTTCTACTTCTAAGCGGTTTTGTTGCATAGAAGAAACGACATCCACCATACTTTTGGAAACCTTGTTAATGAGTTCAGATACTTTACTTGCTCCGTCGTTGGACTGTTCGGCAAGTTTACGCACTTCGTCGGCAACAACAGCGAATCCTCGGCCATGTTCCCCAGCTCGCGCCGCTTCAATGGATGCATTTAAAGCTAACAGATTGGTTTGGGCTGCGATACTTGTAATCATGTTGGTGATGGTCTGAATCTCTTTGGTATATTGATTTAAGGTTGTGATCAGTTCTTCCATCTGGAGAGTTCGGGATTGGATGCTATCCATCTTCCGGATAGTATGATCGACAATTTGTTTTCCATTTGTAGCCGTAGAATAGGTGGATTCGGAATTGTGCTGCGCTTCAGTTGCTTTTTGTTTAGCGATTTGGATTAAAGATGATAACTCTAACAATACTTTGGAAGCATCAACTACGGACTGATTTCCGGTTTCAGCTGCTTGGGCGACGTCACACGTACTAGTGGAAATCTCACCAACAGCAGCGGTTACTTCTTGAGCAGAGGCAGCCATCTCCTCAGAGGCCGCAGCCAATTCTTCTGCGGAAGTTCTAGCTGTACCCACTAGCTGACGAAGATTTTGAACCATAAGATTAAAGGAATCCGCTAAATCTTTAATTTCATCCTTATTTTTGACAGAGATATCTTCAACCGTTAAATCTCCACCTGAGATTCGTTTTGCCTCTTCTGAGAGTTTTACTATAGGAAGGGAGATATTCCTTCCGGCTATCCAACCGATGAACACAGCTAGAATAGCAGAAAACAAAATGACCACCCCTAATATGATAGTAGAAGTGTTAAAATTAACATTGTTGGCTTGAAGGGCTTGGTTAGCCGCCTGCTCGTTTAAATCCATTAATTCTAAAAGGGCAACACTTGCTTTAGTAAATGGTTCTCTTCCTTTTTTAATTCCCTCGAAGGCTTCCGGATAGTCACCCTTACGAATCAATCCGATGTTTAGATTTACCCGTTCTGAAAACTCTCCCCAAGCTCCTTTAAATTCTTCGAATTTTTCTTTTTCCGCCATACTCATGGTCGTTTTCTCATAAGCTACTATAAGCTCATTAATTTCCACGAGATTTTTGGCCGCTTGTTCTGTCGTGGCCGGGTCTTCATTTAAAATGGCCTGCAACATTTGAACTCTTGTATTCTCGGCGAATTTACTTATTTTCCCTAGCTTAGACATCGGAAGGAGCTGATTTTGATACATTTTCTCCCCGTTTTCGTTAATGGTATAGGCGGTGAACATAGAGTATACCCCTACACCCAACATCAGCGCTACGATAAAAAGAAATGATAGAATGAGCTTCCTTGTTAATCTGGCCATATTAATCTCTCCCCCATAAATAAAAACCAACCCTTGTAATCATTCATTATAAAGAAAATGAAGTCTGTTATTTGTTAAAACTTTTCAACACTTATGGTAGGAAAAAAATGGATTACATAAATGAATGATCATTCAACTTTGTTAATTAATTTGATATAGTGTTCATAATCAGAAAATTAAAGGAGTGAAATGGATTGGCTTTTATTAATTTTATCGTCTTCCTTGCTGTTACGGGTTACGCTGTCTATTTGTTTGCTCATCTTATATATAGCCGCGTAACGTTCATTAAATTAGGAAAAAAGTCAGATCTAAAGCAAGATACTAAACAACGTCTTCATGAGATTCTTGTTAATGTATTCGGGCAGAAGAAGCTTATGAAGGATCCTAAGAGCGGGCTCATGCACGTGATCATGTTCTATGGGTTTATCATTTTACAGTTCGGAGCCATAGAATTGATTATTAAAGGGTTTGTGAAGGGGTTTACATATCCTATTGGAGGAGCTCATCATTTCTTTAGCATGAGTCAAGAAATTACGACGCTCCTTGTCTTATTGGCAGTGGGCTATGCCTTTTATCGAAGATATGTGGAGAAGCTTCCACGTTTAAAGCGCGGATTGAAGTCCGGATTAGTAATTATCTTCTTAACTGTACTAATGTTGTCCATTTTCCTATCTCTTGCCTTCGAGCAAATTTGGATAGGTTATGAAGGATTCCTTGGCTTTGCTCCGATCTCATCTGTTATCGCTGGCCTGTTTTCCTCGATGAGTCCAGAGGCAGGAGCTGTTCTGTTTTATATTTTCTGGTGGGTGCACTTGTTAACCTTGCTTACCTTCTTGGTCTACGTACCACAATCCAAGCACGCTCATCTCTTGTTTGCTCCAGTGAATGTGGCTCTTCGTGATACCAAACCAGTTGGAAAACTTACGTCTATTGACTTTGAAGACGAAACACAGGAGGTTTACGGGGTAGGAAGGATTGAAGATTTCCGCCAAAATCAATTGATTGATTTATATGCCTGTGTGGAGTGTGGACGATGTACTAATATGTGCCCCGCATCGGGAACGGGCAAGACGCTATCCCCTATGGATCTTATCGTAAAGATGAGAGATCACCTTACGGAAAAAGGGGCGGTGGTAACCTCCCGAACACCTTGGATGCCTAACTTTGCTTTCCCTAACAACAAAGGTAATCATCTGGCTATGCAAGCTTCAGAAGTGGCAGCGACGAGTGAAGGCTCAGCAGTAGAAGCTCTAGAATACGATGTGAATCTCATTGGCGATGTCATTACAGAAGAAGAGCTCTGGGCCTGTACGACCTGTCGCAATTGTGAGGATCAATGTCCAGTGGCAAACGAGCACGTAGAGAAAATTGTGGATATGCGCAGGTACTTGGTATTAACGGAAGGGACTATGCCGCATGAGGCAACTCGTTACTTCCAGAACATTGAGAGGCAAAGTAATCCGTGGGGGATCAACCGAAAAGAGCGAATTAAGTGGCGTGACGAACGGCGGGACATCGAAGTGCCAACCGTGGCAGAAGTAGAGGAGTTTGAATATCTATTTTGGGTAGGCTCGATGGGAGCGTTCGATAAGCGGAGTCAAAAGATTGCTCAATCTTTCGCGAAAATCATGAATGTGGCAGGCGTAAAGTTTGCGATTCTTGGAAACGATGAACGCAATTCGGGTGATACCGCTCGCCGGATGGGGAATGAATTTTTATTCCAACAGCTTGCTCAAGAAAATATCGGAAATTTTCAGGCTTGTGAGGTGAGGAAAATCGTCACGATTGACCCTCATGCCTATAATACGTTTAAACATGAGTATCCTGAATTTGGTCTTGAGGCAGAGGTCTATCATCATACCGAGCTAATCTATCAGTTAATAAAAGAAGGACGAATTAAACCTACGAAACAAGTAAAGGAAGCGATTGCCTATCATGATTCCTGTTACTTGGGACGCTATAACGACATTTTTGATCTCCCCCGACAAATTTTAAAATCCATTCCAGGCGTAGAAGTGCTAGAGATGGAGAGGAACCGGGAGGATGCTATGTGTTGCGGTGCTGGTGGCGGCATGATGTGGATGGAAGAGACGCAAGGAAAGCGCGTGAATGTGGAACGCACGGAACAGGCTCTTCGGTTAAACCCCACCACGATTGGAAGCAACTGTCCATATTGCCTCACGATGTTAAGTGATGGTACGAAAGCGAAAGAAATGGAAGAACAAGTGAAAACATTAGATATTGCCGAAATAGTTGAAAAATCGTTATAGAAATTTGGAATGTTCTGGATGTATAATAAAGGGAGAAAGCGCCTTAATAGGAACGGATGTGGAAAACTTGGCCGTGGATATCGCTATGTTAAGCGAGCGCGGTCAAAGGTTTTCCTCTTTAACAACAGGTGAATGAGCGGTCAGTCAGAATGGGTTCGAATGCGGATAAGAGGGGGCAAACTCATGACGAAAAGCGTGATTGTTAGTGCGGCTAGAACACCTTTCGGAAAGTTTGGCGGGGTCTTGAAGGATCTGTCTGCGGTTGATTTAGGGGCAGTTGTAATTAAGGAAGTGTTAGAACGAGCCGGACTCGTTGGAGATCATGTGGATGAAGTTATTATGGGAATGGTCGTGCAAGCTGGCGCCGGGCAGATCCCCTCTCGACAAGCCGCACACAAGGCTGGACTCCCTTGGGAAGTTCAGACGGAAACCATAAATAAGGTTTGTGCTTCTGGACTTCGCGCGGTTACGCTGGCCGATCAAATCATTCGTGCGGGTGATGCTGAAGTCATTGTGGCTGGTGGGATGGAAAGTATGAGCAACATTCCGTATGCCATGCCGAATGGTCGCTGGGGCGCCCGCATGGGGGATGCGACGTTGAAGGATTTGATGGTTTCCGATGGATTGACCTGTGCTTTTACGGATCTACATATGGCTGTTCACGGAAGTACGGTGGCCGCGGAGTACAGTATACCACGTGCAGATCAGGATGCGTGGGCCCTACGCAGCCATCAGAGAGCGGTTCGTGCGTTAGAAGAAGGCAAGTTTAAAGAAGAGATCGTCCCTGTGACCATACCGCAAAGAAAGGGGCCATCGCTGGTTATCGATACGGATGAGGCTCCGAGAAAGGATACGAACTTAGAGAGTCTAGCTCGACTGAAACCCATTTTCGTCAAGGATGGTACGGTCACAGCAGGGAATGCCCCTGGAGTTAATGATGGTGCCGGGGCTCTCCTCATCATGTCGGAGGAGAAAGCAGCAGCACTCGGAAAGAAACCTCTAGCTACAATACTGGGTCATGCTGCCGTAGGTCAAGAAGCCCCTTATATTGCTACCACGCCTGGACTTGCGATCCAGAAGTTATTAACGAAGACGGGATACTGCTTAGAAGAGATAGATTTATTTGAAGTCAATGAGGCCTTCGCAGCCGTGACGTTGACTAGTGGAAAGATCGTTGGATGGGACCCGGAAAAAGTAAATGTAAACGGTGGAGCCATTGCTCTCGGGCACCCGATCGGAGCGAGTGGAGCTAGAATTGTTACTACGCTCGTTTATGAGTTGCACCGACGTGGTGGAGGGCTTGGAATCGCTGCGATCTGCAGCGGAGCTGCACAAGGAGACGCTATTTTAGTTAAAGTAGAAGCTTGAAACGAATCGGTACAAAGGGGAGCAAACTAAATGCGAATTGAAAAACTAATGGTGATTGGTGCAGGTCAGATGGGGAGTGGTATTGCCCAAGTAGCGGCAGCGGCTGGGCTTCAAGTTTTACTTAACGATCTGAAACTAGAATTTGTAGAGAAGGGTCTAGCGGGTATCAAGAAAAACCTCTCACGCGATGTTTCTAAGGGTCGAAAAACGCAAGAAGAAGCAAACGCCATCTTGACACGGATGCAATCATCCACGGACATCAACGATGCCAGGGAAGTGGATTTTGTCGTAGAAGCTGTTATTGAGAACATGGAAATTAAGGGAGAGCTGTTTAAAAAGTTAGATGAAATATGTCCTTCTCATGCGATTTTAGCAAGCAATACGTCATCTCTGCCCATTACCGAGATTGCCGCAGTAACTCGTCGCCCGGAGAAAGTGATCGGGATGCACTTTATGAATCCGGTACCGGTCATGAAGCTGATTGAGGTCATCCGTGGACTGGCAACCTCAGATGAGACGTATGCAACGGTAGAGGATCTATCCAAGAAAATGGGGAAAGTCCCGGTCGAAGTCAATGATTTTCCAGGCTTTGTGTCCAATCGGATCCTGTTGCCGATGATTAACGAGGCGATCTACTGCGTTCACGAAGGAGTGGCCACTCCGGAAGCAGTAGATGAGGTGATGAAGCTTGGAATGAACCATCCCATGGGACCTCTTCAGTTAGCTGATTTTATCGGTTTAGATACATGTCTTTACATTATGGAAGTGTTGCATGATGGGTTAGGAGACTCGAAGTATCGACCATGCCCATTACTTAGAAAGTATGTCAAGGCAGGTTGGTTAGGGAAAAAGTCTGGCCGAGGGTTCTATATCTACGAATAATGCATGCGAAAGGGGAAACGGATATGGAACTCGCGTTTACAGATGAACAAGAAATGATGCGCAAGATGGTCCGAGATTTCGCCCAAAACGAAATAGCCCCAATCGTTCAACATATGGAAGAGACGGATGAGTACCCATTGGCATTGGTACGCAAGATGGGGGAATACGGCCTGATGGGTATTCCTATCCCTGAAGAATACGGTGGAGCAGGTATGGACTTCACCTCTTATATTCTTGCAATCCATGAGATCTCGAAGATCAGTGCAACCGTGGGAGTTATTCTATCTGTTCACACCTCGGTTGGTACGAATCCCATACTGTACTTCGGGACGGAAATGCAAAAGAAAAGATACATCCCCAAACTAGCTGCTGGGAACTTCATTGGGGCGTTTGCATTAACAGAACCTGGTTCTGGTTCTGATGCGGTAAGGATGCGGACAACAGCGGTGAAGCAAGGGGATAACTACATCCTAAATGGCTCAAAGATCTTTATTACAAATGCAGGCGCTGCGGATGTGTATATCACCTTTGCTGTGACTAACCCAGGTATTGGAGTAAAAGGCATTTCGGCTTTTATCGTGGAAAAAGACACTCCAGGCTTTAAGGTAGGGAAGAAAGAGAAGAAGATGGGGTTGCATGGTTCGAATACATGCGAGTTGATCTTTGAAAATGCTGTAGTCCCAGCTGAAAATCTGTTGGGGGAAGAGGGAGAAGGCTTTCATATCGCGATGTCTAATTTGGACAATGGCCGTATTGGAATAGCCGCACAAGGGCTCGGGATAGCCGAGGCGGCTTTGGAATACTCTGTTCGTTATGCCAAGGATCGCGTGCAGTTTGGAAGGCCAATTGCTTCTAACCAAGCTATTGCGTTTAAGATCGCCAACCTAGCTACTCAAGTAGAAGCGGCAAAACTATTGGTGTATCGCGCAGCAGATCTGCGAAATCGAGGTTTGAAGTGTGGAAAAGAGGCTTCTATGGCCAAGTGCTTTGCTACCGATACAGCGATGAAGTCGGCGATTGAGGCTGTTCAAGTTTTTGGCGGGTATGGCTATACTCGCGAATATCCGGTTGAGAGACTGTTCCGAGATGCTAAGGTCACTCAAATATATGAAGGAACGAATGAAATTCAGCGTTTGGTTATTTCTAAGTATCTATTAGAGAATTAAATTCAGCGGGGGAGAGGGGAAGTTCATGGATTTTTTATTATCGGAAGAACATCAAATGATGCAAAAGATGGTCCGTGATTTTGCCGTGAATGAGTGTGGTCCGACAGCAGCTGAGAGGGATGAAGAGGAGAGATGGGATATGGCCATCTGGCACAAGATGGCGGAGCTTGGGATGTGTGGAATCCCGTGGCCGGAGGAGTACGGCGGCGCAGGGTTTGATTACTTAAGCTATGTCCTTGCCATTGAGGAGCTATCTCGTGTGGATTCATCCGTAGGAGTGACACTTTCCGCACATACCTCTCTTGCTTGTTGGCCTATCTATAAGTTTGGAACGGAAGAGCAGAAACAAAAATACTTGCGAGCGATGGCCGAAGGTCGCAGTATGGGAGCTTACTGCTTAACGGAAGCGGGCTCAGGCTCGGATGCTGCGGGAATGAAGACGACAGCAGTCTTGGAAGGAGAAGAATACATCTTAAACGGCTCCAAGATGTTTATAACCAATGGAAGCCATGCCGATATTTTTGTTGTTTTTGCCCAAACCAACCCAGCCCTTAAGCATAAAGGCATCGCGGCATTCATCGTAGAAAGAAATTTTCCTGGCTTTTCTGTAGGAAAGAAAGAAAAGAAGTTAGGCATTCGTTCCTCTTCTACAACAGAAGTGATTATGGAAAACTGTCGCGTTCCCAAGGGGAATCTGTTAGGGCAAGTGGGAGAGGGCTTTAAGATTGCGATGATGACCTTAGATGGAGGGCGGAATGGGATAGCGGCTCAAGCTCTAGGAATTGCCCAAGGAGCCTTAGACGCTTCGCTTGAATACGCGAAGGAACGAAACCAATTTGGCAAGCCCATTGCGAAGCAGCAAGCCATTCAATTCAAGCTTGCAGATATGGCCACCAAGATTGAGGCGGCTCGCTTGCTCACCTATCAAGCGGCTTGGCGTGAAGATCAAAACTTGTCCTACGGATTGCAATCAGCGATGTCTAAGCTTTTTGCTGGAGACATAGCGATGGAAGTGACGGTAGAAGCGGTGCAGGTGTTTGGGGGGTACGGGTATACGCGTGAATATCCCGTTGAGCGTTTTATGAGAGATGCGAAGATCACGCAAATCTATGAGGGAACGAATGAGATTCAACGCATCGTCATTTCTAATTATCTTTTAAAAGATTAACGACTGGGAGGGGGACTTTTTTTAGGTACCCTCCCTCTGGTAAATGCTAATACCCCCTTGGCTTCTCGAGTTGGTTAGGGGTATAGTGGATATACGACCTAACGCTCAGTCGAAGAAATAAGAGAAAAGAGGGGGAAAAAGAGGTTGACTAGCGGTAGAAAAAGCATTCCATCCTTAGTAAAGGATCAAAAATTAGTAGAAAAACGAAGAGAGCAGATTGTCGAAGCGGCTGTTAATTTATTTATATCTAAAGGTTTTCACAAGACGACTACAAGAGAAATTGCGCGTGCATCCGGTTTTAGTATCGGAACGCTTTATGAATATATTGAATCCAAGGAAGATGTGTTGTATTTGGTTTGTGATTCTATCCACTCGGAAGTGGAAAAGAAAATGGAGGAAGCGATGGTAGAGTCTCGCACAGGCGCCGAAACATTGCGACATGCGATCAAGGGAATTTTTCATGTGATGGATGACGTGGATGACAAGGTGTTGTTGATCTATCAAGAAATTAAATCTCTCCCAAGCGAACCCATGCAATATGTGCTAGATCGAGAAGAAAAAATAACTGAATTTTTCGAACGTATTATATTGAAAGGGATTTCTGACGGCTCCCTTCATATCCATCCGGAAGCTGTAAAATTAATGGCTCACAATATTGTCGTCTTCGCCGAAATGTGGACGTTCCGCAGATGGGCTCTGCGCAAGCACTACACATTGGAGCAATACGTGGACATCCAGACCAGTCTGCTGTTAAACGAGGTTCATGCAGTGAAGAATTAGCAGGGAAGAGTGAGGTGGCTTATGGATGGAAACAGAGATCTATCGCCCAAGGCAACATGTTCGCTTTGTGACGGCTGCTGCATTATTTGATGGTCATGATGCTTCGATAAATATCATGCGGCGAATTTTGCAGGCCTCTGGTGTGGAGGTCATTCATCTTGGACATAATCGGGCCGTTGATGAGATTGTGACCGCTGCAATTCAAGAGGATGCACAAGCCATTGCTGTAAGCTCGTATCAAGGTGGACATGTCGAGTACCTCAAGTATATGTATGATTTGCTTCAAGAAAAGGGAGCGGGCCATATTAAGATTTTCGCAGGTGGGGGCGGAGTCATTATCCCGTCCGAGATGAAAGAGCTCCATGCGTATGGGATTGCGAAGGTCTTTTCTCCTGACGATGGCCGGATATTAGGCCTGCAAGGGATGATTAATCATATGGTGCGCGAGTCAGACCGACCCACACCGAAACAGCTGGAACAAGCGTTAGAGCTGCTTAAAGAGCAGAATTGGGGAGCGATCGCTAGTCTAATTACATTAGCAGAAGAATTAGCAGAAGGCGAAAAGCCGGATGATACACTAGCAACCACGTTAGAGAAAATTCAAGAAATGGTTGCTGCTACTGTCCCTGTACTTGGAATAACAGGAACAGGAGGAGCAGGGAAAAGCTCTTTAACAGATGAGTTAGTTCGACGTTACCTTGAACACTTCCCTAATCGATCCGTTGCGATTATTTCGGTGGATCCTTCCAAGCAAAAGACAGGTGGAGCCTTGCTTGGCGACCGAATTCGTATGAATGCAATTAACAGCCCTAGGGTTTATATGCGCAGTCTGGCAACACGGGGCTCTAAGAGTGAGCTGAGTGCTGCCACCAAGGAAGCGGTAAATATCGTTAAAGCAGCAGGCTATGATTTCGTTATCGTGGAGACGAGTGGAATTGGTCAGGGGGATTCCAGCATTGTGGATCTAGTGGATGTCTCGATGTACGTGATGACGAGCGAGTTCGGGGCGGCTACTCAGCTGGAGAAGATCGATATGATTGATTATGCTGACCTGATCGTAATCAATAAGTTTGAACGACGAGGGTCTGAAGATGCTCTCCGCGATGTGCGCAAGCAATTTAAGAGAAGCCGTAATGTATTCGATTTGGCAGATGAAGATGTCCCTGTTTTTGGTACGATTGCCAGCCAGTTTAATGATCAAGGAACGAATATTTTATTTGCCAACCTCATGAAAACGATAGAGACAAAGGTAGGGGGAAGCTGGTCTACTTCTCTAGATGCGAAGGTTAGTAAAGTGACCAAGAAAAACATGATTATCCCTCCAGAGAGAGTACAGTACTTAGGAGAGATTGTTTATACGATTCGCCAGTATAAGAAGTTTACTGAAGAGCAAGTGGGATATGCTCGTAAGCTTTTTCAGTTGCGCGGGACTCGAGAGCTTTTTGCTGGGGATGCAGAATTTGTATCGAAGCTAGAAGAGATGATTGCTTTTTATGAGGGTAAACTTCACCCTGAGTGCAAACAGTTCCTTGAAAGCTGGCCAAGACTGAAGAAAGCTTATACGAAGGATCAATTTATCACTCAGATTCGGGATGGAAAGTTAATTACCGAGCTTTTTACCGAGACGCTCTCAGGCAATAAGATTCCAAAGATTAGCTTGCCCAAATATGAGGACTTGGGTGAGTTGTTGCTGTGGGCAATGAAGGAAAATTTGCCAGGCTACTTTCCGTATACGGCAGGAGTATTTCCGTTCAAGCGAACGAATGAGGATCCGAAGCGAATGTTTGCGGGTGTTGGGACACCTGACCGGACGAATCGTCGATTTCACTTTCTCTGTGAGGGTGAGGAAGCCAAGCGGCTATCGACAGCATTTGATAGTGTGACTCTATATGGGCAAGATCCGGATTATCGCCCTGATATCTATGGGAAAATTGGCAATAGTGGTGTAAGCGTATGCACACTGGATGATATGAAAAAGCTGTTTGCAGGGTTTGATCTCTGTCACCCTTCTACAAGTGTATCGATGACGATTAATGGTCCAGCTCCTATTATCCTAGCCATGTATATGAATACAGCTATTACGCAGCAACTCAAGCGGTTTGTGCAGGAGAACGGTCGCGAACCCCATCCGGAAGAGGCAGAAAAGATCAAGGATGATACGTTAGGTGTCGTACGGGGCACGGTTCAGGCTGATATTTTAAAAGAAGACCAAGGACAAAACACTTGTATTTTCTCTACCGAGTTTGCTTTGAAAATGATGGGAGATATACAGGAGTACTTCATCGAAAAGAAGGTTCGCAACTATTATTCTGTTTCCATCAGCGGTTATCATATTGCTGAAGCCGGAGCAAACCCGATATCTCAGTTGTCATTCACCCTTGCGAATGGCTTTACTTTTGTGGAGTATTACCTAAGCCGAGGTATGCACATTGATGATTTTGCTCCGAACTTATCGTTTTTCTTTAGTAATGGCCTTGACCCAGAGTATACTGTACTCGGGCGTGTCGCTCGTCGAATCTGGTCTACTGTGATGAAGCACAAGTACAATGGGAATGAACGAAGCCAAAAGTTGAAGTACCATATTCAGACTTCAGGTCGATCCCTCCATGCCCAAGAAATGGACTTTAATGATATCCGCACAACGCTGCAAGCGTTGATTGCCATCTATGATAATTGCAACTCGCTGCATACGAATGCCTATGATGAAGCCGTTACAACTCCAACAGAAAATTCTGTGCGACGGGCTATGGCGATTCAGATGATTATTAATAAGGAGTTCGGGTTAGCGAAGAATGAGAATCCACTGCAAGGGTCGTTCATTATCGATGAGCTTACAGACTTGGTAGAGGAAGCCGTGATGGCTGAGTTTGAGCGGATCAATCATCGCGGAGGGGTCTTAGGTGCGATGGAAACCCAATATCAGAGGGGGAAGATTCAAGAGGAATCTCTTTTTTATGAGCACAAGAAGCACACGGGAGAGCTGCCGATTATCGGGGTGAACACGTTTTTTAATCCGACTGCGGATGAAAGTGCCTATGAGATTGAATTAGCTCGCTCTACGGAAGAAGAAAAGGAAACTCAAATTCGCAATCTTCGGTCCTTCTGGGAACAGCATAAAGATGTGGCGCCGGCTGCTTTGGAACGCTTGAAAAACACAGCTCGTGCAAATGGGAATCTGTTTGCGGAATTGATGGAGACGGTGAAAGTGGCTTCCTTAGGCCAGATTACGAAGGCTCTATACGAAGTAGGAGGGCAGTATCGAAGGAATATGTAACGGAAAAAGCTTGGCGGGCGCCAAGCTTTTGTATAAACCTGTTGCCAAAAGGAGAAAAAGAAAAGGGGAAGAGTAGGCTAAGGATGAGTCGGACATAGGAACCTTTATCTTCCTAGAAATCCTCTCGTGGATAGTTTTTCCGGACACAGAATCCGCTATTTGCTCCAAAACAGGTAAAAGAGCGCGTGTTTTTAACAAATAAAGGAACGTATGTCCGATTGACCTTAATTCCAAGCCGTTTTTACCCAAATAAGGTACCTGATGTCCGCGAACGTAGGAATCCCTAATTAATTTTCTTAATTACCCCTCTGGTGAAGACTTCAATAAGTTGCTCATGGCTAGAACCGGGTACGACAAGGTAGGTTCCCGGACTAAGATGTTCAATTGCACCGAACTTAACAAGGGACTCATTAAATTCCTGTCCATTGGCTACTAGACCTGCGTCCTGGACAGCTTGTGCCAGTTGAAGGGCATTCATTCCGGGCTCGAACGTAAAGGGTATCGCTTCTGTCAACTGCTTCTTCAGCTCTTCATTTTCTTGTTGAAGGGAGGCAATCTTCGCTTCTAGTTCAGCTTTTTCTTTTTCCCAGTCGCTTAGGGGCTTGTCAACTTCGGCTTCTTGCGGTTCAATGATGTTCTCTTGAGACTCTGGCTCCTCTTTAGAAGAAAAGGCCTCATATACCGTCGGATTAGACTCCGGTTCATGTTCTTTATTCAATTTAAATTCATAAATATAGCCCGAGACGGAAATCAGGATCAAAAGAAAAAAGGATAAGGTTAATACAGGTTTCTTCTTCTTTGGGCTAGTTGGACGAGGTCGAGAGGTTTCCCGAATGACTTTTCCTGTGTGACGGATGTCCTTCAGGATCCAGCAGTCCTTGGCCTCGCTAATGGTTACGGTATAGGTTAGTCCCTTATAATCTAAGCTAAGAGTGAAAATCGTCTCGAATACATCTTCGGCGATCTCGTCAATGACACCCTCTTCGAGTGCTTTAATAGTGGTTGCACCAGGAGCAAAGCCCTGAAGAAAGGGGGCAGGTCGCTCGGAAACAGTCTTAGACAGGATAATAGGCTTGGATTTTGCCTTGAGCAGTTTACCAAATGTAGAGCCTATGGAAGAGTATATGCTGTACGTCATTGTAACTCCTTTTTCAACTCTATTGTATATACTTGATATTGTACCATACATAAAACTGAAAAAGATGCGAGGAAATGTTTGACACTAGTACTATTTTATATAAAAATAGGAATACTAGATGAATAGAATTTTTTCTAGAAGGGAAGTGCGGATCTTGGCAAATCAAACAGAGCAGGACAAATGGCAGGAAGTTGCTCTTGTAGATATTTCTTACGAGGTATTAGATCGTGCAAGCAAGACCATGAACTACAAGGAAATCTTTAAGGATGCAGCCAACTTAAAGGGGCTTACCGATGAAGAACTAATGGAGCTTGTTCCGCAAGTATATACGGAGATGAACCTGGATGGCCGATTCATCTGTATCAGCGCCGGTGAATGGGGACTCAAGAAGTGGTACACTACAGAGGCGATTGAAGAATCCATTGAGGCCTTGGCAAGAGCGAAGGGTATCGATGATGATGACGATGATTATGGCTTCGATGATGAAGAAATTACAGATGAAGATTTCACAGAGATCGAGGACTACGATAATCCTGATGAAGACGAAGAAGTAGATGATGAAGAGGTTGAAGAAGAAGAAGACCTAGAATTTGAAGAAGAGGAAGATGGCGAGTTCGAAGAGGAAGGCGACGATGAATTTGCCGATGATGAAGAGGGAGATGACGTCGACGAAGAGGACGACGATAAATAGGCTCAACCTAAGTTAATTTTTCCTTGACAACAAGTTGTTTCCTTATGTAGAATTCTCGATGGGCTAATTAATGGTATCGAAAGAAATAAGAAACAAAAGTGCCCCTTACCGACTTAGAGGTTTGGGAGTATCTTTTGTTTTTTTTTTGTTTAACTTGCAAAAGATAGAAACTAATGACATGTTGGATCATGCAGAAAAGAGGGGTAGCTATGGCAAAGTACATTTTCGTCACGGGAGGAGTTGTTTCTTCTCTTGGTAAGGGTATTACGGCAGCGTCGTTAGGTCGACTGCTTAAGAACAGAGGACTGCGGGTCACGATGCAGAAGCTAGATCCGTACATCAACATTGATCCAGGTACAATGAGTCCGTATCAGCATGGAGAAGTTTTTGTTACCGATGACGGAGCAGAGACGGACTTGGACTTGGGCCACTACGAGCGCTTTATCGATGTTAACCTGAATTCCAACAGCAATGTGACAACAGGGAAGATTTATTCTTCTGTCATTAATAAGGAACGCCGTGGAGATTATCTAGGTGGAACGGTTCAAGTTATTCCACACATCACGAATGAAATTAAAGAGAGAGTGTTCCGTGCTGGACGTACAGGAGATGTGGATGTGGTCTTGACGGAAATCGGGGGAACGGTAGGGGATATCGAGAGCTTACCATTCTTAGAAGCGATTCGTCAGATTAAGAGCGATATCGGTCGGGAAAATGTGATGTACATCCACTGCAGCTTGATTCCTTATCTTTCTGCTGCAGGAGAATTAAAGACGAAACCTACTCAGCACAGTGTAAAAGAGCTTCGCAGCTTAGGAATTCAACCGAATGTCGTGGTTTGCCGAACAGAGCAGCCTCTCTCTCAAGATATGAAGGATAAATTAGCACTGTTCTGCGATATCGATCCGAAGGCGGTTATTGAAGCACGCGATGCGGAGACGCTATATGAAGTTCCGTTAATGATGAAGGAACAAGGCTTAGATGACTATGTGGTGAAACACTTGGGTCTGCAGGCAGGCGAACCGGATATGACCGAGTGGGAGGAGTTAGTCCGTAAGGTTAAGAATCTTACAGATACGACTCGAATTGCCATTGTTGGTAAGTATGTAGCGCTTCACGATGCTTATCTCAGCGTAGCAGAAGCCTTATACCATGCTGGATTTGATAATGGAACAGATATAGATATCAAGTGGGTGGATGCCGAAGAGGTAACTCCGGACAACGTTCAGGAAATGTTGGGAGATGTGGACGGAATCTTAGTACCGGGCGGATTTGGTGATCGCGGAGTGGAAGGGAAGATTACTGCTGCTCGTTTTGCTCGTGAGAATAAAGTTCCTTTCCTTGGGATTTGCCTAGGTATGCAAATTGCCTGCATAGAGTATGCTCGTCACGTCCTGGGATACGAGGGAGCCAACAGTTCGGAGATTAACCCTGATACGAAGTATCCGGTCATTGACTTGCTACCAGAACAAAAGGATATTGAAAACCTTGGGGGTACGATGCGTCTAGGCCTTTCTCCTTGCAAGGTGGAAGAAGAAAGCTTAGTTTATCATGCTTACGAGAGTACCTTAATCTACGAGCGCCATCGTCACCGTTACGAGTTTAACAATGAGTACCGTGAAGAGATGAAGAAGGCTGGATTCCGTTTCAGTGGAACTTCTCCTGACGGACGCTTAGTAGAGTGCATTGAAGTTGTGGATCATCCATGGTATGTGGCTACACAGTTCCATCCGGAGTTTACCTCTCGTCCGAACCGTCCACAACCGTTATTCCGTAAGTTTGTACAAGCTTCTAAGCAATTAAAGCAATAAATTCAGATTTTTTTAGCAGGAATTTTCTACCTCTACGACGAATGTAAGAGATGGTGTTTAGAAAAAAAGATGGAACTCGTTTTCCAATCACGTCATAGAGGAGGAACAGCAGGTATGTCTCAGAACAAGGTACTTATTGTAGACGATCAGTATGGAATTCGCGTGCTTCTTTATGAAGTGTTTGGCAAGGAAGGGTACGAAACCTTCCAAGCAGCCAACGGTAAGGAAGCTCTGGACATTGTGACGAAGCAATCGCCTGACTTGGTAATCTTAGATATGAAGATCCCAGGGATGGATGGACTCGAGATATTGAAGGAAATTAAAAAGATTGATAAGAGCATTAAGGTTATCATGATGACTGCATACGGTGAACTGGACATGATAAAGGAAGCCACTGAACTTGGCGCTATTACCCATTTCACCAAGCCGTTTGACATTGATGAACTTAGATTGGCGGTTAAGAGCCAATTGGCTGTGTAAGAACAACTCCTGGGAAAGCAACATGTCTTTCCCATCCTGTTAAAGAAAGAACCATTTTTAGGAGGATCGATCATGCCGTTAGTGTCGATGAGAGAAATGCTGAACAAAGCTGTAGAAGGAAAGTATGCTGTAGGGCAGTTTAACTTGAATAACCTAGAGTTTACCCAAGCCATTCTTCAAGCAGCGAAAGAAGAGAACTCTCCAGTAATCCTTGGAGTCAGTGAAGGTGCTGCTCGTTATATGGGTGGATTCAAGACGGTTGTCGCTATGGTGAAGGCTCTTATGGAAGAGTACCAGGTGAATGTACCCGTAGCGATTCACTTAGATCACGGTTCATCTTTCGAAAAATGCGTTGAAGCGATGTACGCTGGATTTACATCCGTTATGATTGATGGATCCCATCATCCGCTTGAAGAGAACATTGCCTTAACGAAGAAGGTTGTAGATGTTGCTCATACCTTAGGAATTTCCGTAGAAGCTGAATTAGGACGCATTGGTGGACAAGAGGACGACTTGATTGTTGATGACGCGGAAGCTGCTTATGCGGTACCTGCTGAATGTGATCAGTTAGTCCGCGAAACAGGCGTAGATTGCTTTGCTCCGGCTCTGGGATCTGTTCACGGACCTTACAAGGGTGAGCCAAATCTAGGATTTGACCGTATGGAAGAGATCCAAAAGCTTACAGGTGTACCTTTAGTTTTACACGGAGGAACAGGTATTCCAACAAAGGATATTGGGCGTGCGATTTCCTTAGGGACAGCTAAAATCAATGTAAACACCGAGAACCAAATGGCATCTGCCGCAACGGTTCGTAAGGTTCTAGCTGAGAAGCCAAATGAGTATGATCCACGCAAATACTTAGGTCCTGCTCGCGAAACGATTAAGGAAACGGTAAAAGCGAAGATGCGCGAATTCGGAAGCAGCAATCAAGCGTAAACCAAACCAGGAGGAACGCAATGAAATTTTTCATCGATACGGCGAATGTTAATGAAATCCGTGAAGTGAATAGTTGGGGAGTACTGGCTGGAGTTACGACCAATCCTTCTCTTGTGGCTAAGGAAGGGCGGGATTTCATTGAGAACCTCAAGGAGATCATTGAAATCGTAGATGGCCCAATTAGTGCTGAAGTGATTAGTACAGAAGCAGAGGGCATGATTGAAGAAGGGGAAAAGCTGGCTTCTTTATCGAAGAACATTGTCATTAAGGTTCCGATGACAGCAGAAGGTCTTAAGGCTGTTAAGCATTTCGCAAGCAAACAAATTAAGACGAATGTGACGCTTGTCTTTTCCGCTAATCAAGCCTTACTGGCTGCTCGAGCTGGTGCGACTTATGTTTCACCGTTCTTGGGGCGCCTAGATGATATCGGTCAGGATGGGCTATTGCTGATCTCCGATATTGTTGACATTTTCAATGCTCATGGTTTGGAGACGGAGATTATCTCAGCGAGTATTCGTCATCCTATTCATGTCACAGAAGCAGCGAAAATGGGAGCTCATATCGCAACTATCCCGCATAAGGTGTTTGAGCAGATGCTGAAGCATCCTTTAACAGATCAAGGGATTGAAAAATTCTTGGCTGATTGGGAGAATGCAAAAAAATAAGAAGTTAATTGGAGCCCATGGGGCACCTCAAACAAGCTATAAATTTCGACAGTAGAAAAAAAGCACCTTATATAAGGTGCTTTTCCTCCTGTCAGCCTGTATTAGAGAAGTTTCCTAGACTCCAACCTCAATCCCTTAACCTCACCTAATTATTGTCAAATCAAAAAGATCACAAAAAAGAGACAACAGAGAAGAGAACCGAGCGGGAGGCAATTATGGAGAAACTGTGCATTAAAGGCGGAATACCGCTTAAGGGGAAAGTTTCAATCAGTGGAGCCAAAAACAGTGCCGTCGCATTGATTCCTGCAACCATCTTGGCTGAATCTCCGACGATTATTGATAATCTTCCAAAAATTAATGATGTACAAATCTATATCGAGATCTTAAAAGAACTAGGGGCTAAGGTCGAGCTAGATGGCCATTCTCTTTATGTGGATCCAACCGGAATCGCACCTAAGCCTCTTCCAAACGGGAAAGTAAAAAAGCTTAGAGCCTCCTATTATTTAATGGGTGCTTTATTAGGACGTTTCGGCGAAGCATTCATTGGGCTGCCTGGAGGATGTAACTTAGGTCCACGTCCAATTGATCAGCATATTAAAGGTTTTGAAGCACTGGGGACAAAAATTGAATCTCGTGATGGAGCGCTTTCCTTAGTGGCTGAGGAGCTCATCGGAAATAAGATCTATCTTGATGTTATCAGTGTAGGAGCAACCATTAATATTATGTTGGCTGCTTCAAGGGCAAAAGGCACAACCATTATTGAGAACGCGGCTAAAGAGCCGGAGATCATTGATGTAGCAACCTTGCTGTCATCTATGGGTGCCTCGATTAAAGGGGCGGGTACGGACGTTATTCGAATTACGGGTAAGTCAGAGCTCAGCGGATGTCGTCATTCGATTATTCCTGATCGTATTGAAGCCGGTACTTATATGATTGCTGCTGCTGCAACGCAAGGGGATGTTGTGATTGATCAGGTGATCCCCCGTCATCTTGAAGGAATCTCTGCGAAGCTAGAAGAGATGGGTGTAAAAGTGATTGAACAGGATGAGTCTATTCGGGTCATTGGAGAGAAATTTTATCGTTCTATTGATGTGAAAACAGGAGCTTATCCGGGCTTTGCTACTGATCTGCAGCAACCTATGACAGCGTTGCTTACCCTTGCACAAGGGACAAGCATGGTAACCGATAATATCTATACTGCACGCTTCCGTCATGTGGATGAGTTAGTTCGTATGGGAGCGCAGATTAAGGTAGAAGGACGTTCCGCTATCATCGAGGGCGTGAAGCAATTGCAGGGGGCAACCGTAAAGGCGGCTGACTTGAGAGCTGGAGCAGCCCTTATCGTCGCAGCACTTGCAGCTGAGGGAGTCACCGAAATTACTGGAGTCGAGCACATTGACCGAGGGTATGATATTTTAGAAGAGAAGCTGCGGTTCTTAGGTGCAGAAATTTGGCGTGAACAGAAGGAAAGCACGGAAGAATAATAGGCATATTTTCTTCAAAAGTGCTATCATATTTAACGGAAAAGTGTTTAATGTGTTATCCTTAATTCCGTAAGGGTCGACAGGATAGATAAGAGAGGATGATGGAGATGGAACGGAGTTTATCACTAGAATTAGTGCGCGTAACAGAAGCGGCTGCCTTAGCCTCTGCGCGTTGGATGGGTTTTGGAAAAAAGGATGAAGCAGATGATGCCGCTACGACAGCTATGCGTGCGGAGTTTAACTCTGTACCGATGGTGGGTACGGTCGTGATTGGAGAAGGAGAGATGGATGAGGCTCCGATGCTTTATATCGGGGAAAAACTCGGACTTGGTCTCGGACCTTCTGTTGACGTAGCTGTAGATCCATTAGAAGGTACCAACATTGTAGCTAAGGGATTATGGAACGCCATGAGTGTCCTTGCTGTTGCAGATAAGGGAAATCTGCTGCATGCTCCAGATATGTATATGGATAAGATTGCTGTTGGTCCAGAGTGTGTAGGAGCGATTGACATCGATCGTACAGTCCGTGAAAACCTTGAGGCGGTAGCCAAATGTAAAGGGAAAGATCTTCGTGAGTTAACAGCGATTATCTTAGATCGCCCTCGTCATGAGAAGATTATTCAAGAGGTTCGCGATGCTGGAGTTCGTATTAAGTTGATCTCCGATGGCGATGTTTCAGCGGCTATTAGTACGGCATTCCAGGACACAGGTGTGGATATTCTATTTGGGGCCGGCGGTGCACCAGAAGGCGTAATTTCAGCTGTTGCTTTGAAGTGTCTCGGTGGAGAAATTCAAGGTCGTCTGCTTCCGCAGAACGAAGAAGAGATCGAGCGATGCAAGCGAATGGGATTAGTGGATCCTCACCAGGTTCTTCGTATGGAAGATTTAGTAAAAGGTGATGACGCCATCTTTGCTGCTACCGGGGTTACAGATGGGGAATTCCTTCGCGGCGTTCGCTTTAGTGGAAACAGAGCAACGACTCATTCCGTTGTGATGAGAGCGAAAACGGGAACGATCCGTTTCGTTGAAGGGCAGCATCGTTTAGAGCTTAAGCCTAATCTTGTTATGAAAAATGTCTAGTGATGTAATAAAATGATAGGAAGCTGGGGATAATGGTTGGATAGTTTATGGACTTTTCGATTCTATCCCTAGTTGGCTATAATAGATCTTATAGACATAGGATATATCATGAAATTGGAACTGAAAGTTGGTGTTAATTCTAGCATATGGACATGCATTTAGCGGAATTAGAAGAGAAGAAATTAACGGATTTGTACAAGCTAGCTAAGCAATTCCAGATATCGTATTATGGGACCATGAAAAAGAAAGAACTGATTTTTGCGATTCTGCGGGCTCAAGCAGAAAAAAGCGGCTTTATGTTTATGGAAGGGGTATTGGAAATCCTGGCAGACGGATACGGTTTCCTTCGACCGATCAACTATTTGCCAAGCGCAGAGGATATTTATATATCTGCTTCACAGATCCGCAGGTTTGATCTGCGTACTGGGGACAAGGTTTCCGGTAAAGTTAGACCCCCGAAAGAAAACGAACGCTATTTCGGCTTATTGCATGTAGAGGCTGTCAATGGTGAAGATCCCGAAATCGCTTCGGAACGGCTTCATTTTCCTGCCCTAACACCTCTCTATCCCCAAAAGAAGCTTGTATTGGAAACCTCACCTGATCGTTTATCTTCAAGAGTTATCGATCTTTTAGCTCCTGTCGGTCTAGGACAGCGCGGTCTTATTGTAGCGCCGCCTAAAGCAGGGAAGACGGTTTTGTTAAAGGAAATTGCGAATAGTATCGCAGAAAATCATCCAGATATTGAATTGTTCGTCTTATTAATTGATGAACGTCCAGAGGAAGTAACCGATATGCAACGATCCGTGAAAGCGGAAGTGGTGGCTTCTACCTTTGATGAACTTCCTGAAAACCACATTAAAGTAGCAGAGCTTGTTTTGGAACGTGCCCAGCGCTTGGTTGAGCATAAGAAAGATGTCGTTATTCTTATGGATAGTATCACACGTCTCGCACGGGCCTACAATCTAGTTATCCCACCAAGTGGTCGTACGCTTTCTGGGGGGATTGATCCTGCTGCTTTCCACCGTCCTAAGCGTTTCTTTGGATCCGCTCGTAACATTGAAGAAGGCGGAAGCTTGACCATCCTAGCGACGGCTCTTGTTGAGACAGGTTCGCGGATGGATGACGTGATTTACGAAGAGTTCAAAGGTACAGGAAATATGGAGCTGCATCTTGACCGTAAATTGGCAGAACGGCGAATTTATCCTGCTATTGATATCCGACGTTCGGGAACTCGCCGTGAGGAGTTATTGTTATCTAAGTTCGAATTGGAAAAGATCTGGACCATGCGCAAGACGATGTCCGAGCATCCGGAATTTACCGATATGTTCTTAAGAAAAATTGGCGAAACCAAAACCAACCTAGAGTTCTTGGAAGCGATCGAGAAGTTCCAGCCGCAAGGACGTTCCAGTCGAACTGCTTCCACGACAGCATAGCAGAAGCCAAAAGGAGTATTTTGCATGAATCTTGTGTATGCCGATAAAAACGGACAAGTCTACGACCATCCTGACCTGCTAGCTGTGGCTAGGAGTGGGGAGAGTCTGTTGGAAATCTTAGAGGAAGAGCTTATTGCCCTGCCAGAGGGGGCTACCTTAGTCAGCCTGCCGAATACCAGACCGATTGGAATGGATCCGGATACGGGTGAGATGACAGCTCTAGAAGAGGCAACAGCAGTCGGCGCGCTTCTGCCTCAGGGATTTACCCGACTTATGCTGCCTGGATATATGAAGACCGATCGAGACTATAAGTTTCCTCTCTTCGGTTACACGGCAGTCGTGTGGAAGGATGACGGATTTTACGTTGCTGCTCGTCAGAGTGATGAGCATTACAAGTGGAATCCGGCCCATTGTTCTTATGAGGAAGTAAAGGTGAAGGTAGGCGAGATGCTGGATGAATATCCAGACAATCGCGTCATGAAGCACCTATCGAACTGTGCATTGGAATATGAATGCTTAACGGCGTCGAATACCTTCCTCAATCGATGGGAAGGGGGAATACCTGTTTCCTATTCCTGTAATGCCGGTTGTTATGGCTGTATTTCTGAACAGCCTGAGGAATCCGGTTTTGTAGCTCCACAAACCCGAATGAATTTTAAGCCGACGATTGAAGAGCTAGTGGAGGTCATGAAGCATCACCTGAAGACGCCTGAGAGCATTATTAGCTTTGGTCAAGGTTGCGAAGGGGAGCCTTCTACCCAAGCGGCTCTTATTACGGAAGCCATTCGAAGGGTCCGTGCGGAGACATCCATAGGCTATATTAATATGAATACAAATGCTGGTTTAACCGATCATATCAAAGCGATTGTAGATTCGGGTTTAGATTTGATCCGTGTTAGTACGATTAGTGCGATAGATGAGCATTACAATGCGTACTATAAACCGCGTGGGTATAATCTGCTGAATGTAGAGAAGTCTCTTCGATACTGTGCAGATAAAGGGGTCTATACGTCCATTAACTATCTTTGCTTCCCGGGAGTGTTTGACCGAGAGGAAGAGATGGAAGCGATGATTGAATTCATTCGACGTTCTGGAGTTCGGTTGATCCAGTTAAGGAATCTGAATATTGACCCAGACAGCTATCTAGAGATGATCCCAAAACCTCAAGGAGAAATCTTCGGAATGAAGCAAGCGATTGAAATTTATCAAGAAGAGCTTCCTGATGTGGTAATTGGTTCGTATACGCATATCCCTCCGAAAGATTTTCCTCTCCGTAGGAGATAATGCCAGTTGAAAAGGGAATTTTCCCATGTTATAATGACAATTGTGTTTAATTTGTACTCTGGTCTACAGATAGGATCAGGGCGGAAAGAGGTGAAAAGAATGAAACCAGCAATCCATCCTAATTATAAAGTGACTAAGGTTACTTGCGCTTGTGGAAACGAGTTCGAAACAGGATCTGTAAAAGAAAACCTTCGCGTTGAAATCTGCTCTGAGTGCCATCCTTTCTATACAGGTAAGCAGAAGTTTGTAGATGCAGGCGGACGTGTGGACAAGTTTAAGAAAAAATACGGTATCTAATTCCATACCGAGAGCAAGCGGGCAGGGTTTCCTGCCCGCTTTATTTTGTACTCAAGGAGACATCTGTATGGCTCAATTGTATTTTCGTTATGGTGCAATGAATGCTTCGAAGTCCATTCAGCTGTTAACCGTTGCACACAACTATGAGCAGTCCGGGAAGCGTGTCTTGGTTTTTACTCCAGCGATTGATGATCGTTATGGAGTAGGAAAAGTCGCTTCAAGAGTTGGGATTAGTCGAGTGGCCATCGCGATTCATGAAGATACTGACCTATATGCAATAACGAGTAGTCAACAGGAGCTTCCGCATTGTGTGTTGGTCGACGAGGGTCAATTTCTAAGTGCTGCTCATGTCGTTCAACTTACTCACATTGTGGATAAGTTAAATATCCCGGTAATTGTGTACGGATTGTTGAAGGATTTTAAAAATCAATTATTCGAAGGCTCCCGTGCGATTCTTTGTGAAGCGGATAAAATTGAAGAAATTAAAACCGTGTGTGTCTATTGCAATAAGAAGGCAACACATATTTTGAAGTATAAAGAAGGCCAACCCGTATACTCAGGGGAGACCATTGAGATCGGCGGAGAAGAGACGTACAGCAGTGTATGTAGAAAGCATTATTATCACCCGCCACAAACTTAAAGCCGCAGATAAACAGCTCATTCCCCATTAGGTGGGAATTGGGCTGTTTTTAATTTTGACGAATCTTATGTGGCAGGTATCGCCATGGAGCTGTGGATAAGATATGAATTGGGGACAGAGGTTAGTGGAAAAAAGTTTGCAGAGAGAACCATCGGACTTAAGGATACCCTAAGAAACGAGGGAGGTGTCACTCTTGCAACGTAAAACTCTATATTATGCCTTTATGCTCTGCCTGGTGATGTTGGTTTCTGCTGCTTGTTCTCCTGCCGCTGGCCCGGATCAAAACCGCAAGTTTGGAGTAGCGAATTATACTCCTAATAATGCTTACCATAACCCTTCGGGATTTTATGATGATGACAAAGGGTTTAAGAACGACTTTGTTCCAGCTGATTTGAATCCCAATTTAGTTACTGGAACTAATGACTTGTACAACTTAGATGCCGATGCTCAGATTATGGCTGAGATTGCATCTATGGTACAAGGGGTAGAGGATGCAAGGGTTAATCTTAATGGTGGAACCGCTCACGTTAACCTCGACTTAGAAGAGGGAGTGGATGTTGCAGCTGTAAAAGCCACTGTTTATCAACGTGTACAGTTCAAAATGCCTCGATATCGAATAGATGTGGACGTGAGATAGCCCGGATTATTCCGGGTTATTTCATTATCTGATTTCCTTTTAGTCATCCTCAGTGGTTAGCGGACATCGGGTGCGTTATCAGGGCCAAAATCGATTGAATTGCAGTTAAAACGGACAGGAGATGCGTTATTTCTTTAAAATACAGCTTGGTGTCACCATTATTAAGGGAATAAGGAACTCCATGTCCGATAAAAGCTCCGTTGAAGGTGTTTTAGATAAAATAAGATATCATATGTCCGTTGAGCCCAAGTCAAAGTAACAACCAATGAGATAATTTGTACAAAGTCGGGGATGGCCCCGCTTTTTCAATTTTAGGCGTATAGATTTACACATTCCTTTGACATGCTACATAATAATCATTATAATTATAATGTTCTAAGTGAAAATAAGTTAGAGGTGAACTGCTGTGTTTGATCGTTTGGAAGCAGTAGAAGAACGTTACGAGAAATTAACCGAGTTACTATGTGATCCCGATATAATGAACGATCCGTCTAAGCTTCGAGATTATTCAAAAGAACAATCGGACATGGAAGAGACGGTTCAAACCTACCGTGAATATAAATCTGTAACTGCCCAGTTGAAAGATGCGAAAGCCATGCTTGATGAGAAGCTCGATGATGAGATGCGCGAGATGGTCAAGATGGAAATTGATGAATTGACTGAGCGCAAGGAAGAGCTTGAGCAGCAGATCCATGTCTTATTGTTGCCGAAGGATCCGAATGATGATAAGAACGTGATCGTCGAGATTCGTGGAGCGGCAGGTGGAGATGAAGCAGCACTATTTGCTGGTGACCTTTACCGTATGTATACTCGTTTCGCAGAAAAAGCAGGATTCAAGACCGAGATTATGGAAGCAAGCTATAATGATCTAGGTGGTTTTAAGGAAGTTATTTTTGCCGTGAAGGGTAAAGGAGCTTATAGCAAGCTGAAGTTCGAGAGCGGTGCACACCGTGTACAGCGTATTCCTACTACCGAATCTGGTGGACGGATTCATACGTCGACTGCCACAGTCGCTGTGCTTCCAGAAGTAGAAGATCTTGAAGTTGAGATTCACGATAAAGACATTCGAATTGATACCTTCTGTTCTAGTGGAGCGGGTGGACAGAGTGTTAATACGACGAAGTCTGCCGTCCGTGTATTGCATGTTCCAACAGGGATCATGGTTAGCTGTCAGGATGAGAAGTCACAGCACTCCAATAAGGATAAAGCGCTTCGCGTTCTAAGAGCACGCTTGTATGATCTAGAGCAGCAGAAGAAGGCAGCGGAATACGGTGAAATTCGTAAGAGCAAAGTGGGAACGGGAGACCGAAGTGAACGTATTCGTACGTACAATTTCCCGCAGAGCCGAGTTACAGATCATCGCATTGGATTAACGTTGCATAAGCTTGATTATATCTTGAACGGTGAGCTAGATGAGATTATTAATGCTCTAGTTGTAGAAGAACAAGCAGAATTGATGCAAAACGCAGAAGGTCTATAATCATGAACAGTATGACAGTTAGAGAAGCCCTGAGAAGGGCTTCTTCGTTTATGGAGTCATTAGAGGACAACCGCTTTTTAGCCGAAATTATGATTCGTCACGTTCTGAACTGGGATCGTACACAATTCTTTCTTGGCATGGAGGAGACCATTACTGAACGTCAGTGGGCTGAGGTCGAGAGTTTGGTAAAGATAAGAGTTCAAGGAACTCCCATCCAATATCTTACGGGGGAACAGGAGTTTTATGGGCTGACCTTTAAGGTTAATCCCTCTGTTCTCATTCCGCGTCCTGAGACGGAAATTCTAGTGGAAGAAGTGCTGAGAAGACGTAATCCACAAGCTCGTCTTTCGGTTGCTGATATTGGAACAGGCAGTGGGGCCATTGCGGTAACCTTAGCTGTTCACTCAACATGGAAAATGTACGCTGTGGATATTGCGCAGGAATCACTGGATACGGCCAGAAAGAACAGTGAAGTACATGGAGTAGTTGATCGAATTTCCTTTCTTAAGGGAGATCTGTTAAGTCCATTACCAGAGCCTGTGGATATCTTGGTATCGAATCCACCCTATATTCCCACACAGGATGTCCTAGAGCTTGATGTTCAGGTTAAAGATCATGAACCGATGCGAGCCCTGGATGGCGGAATGGACGGTCTAGACTTTTATCGTAGAATATGTGATGGCCTTTCAGGGGTATTGCGATGGGAAGGCTTGGTCGCGTTCGAGGTAGGGATGGGACAAGCGCAAGAAGTAGAAAAGCTATTACAGGAAAGTGGTATGATCGCCAGAACTGAGATCATTAAAGACTTAGCTGGGATCCAAAGAATCGTGATCGGAGAAGGAAAGAGAAGCCTGCAGTCATAGACTGACAGGCTTCTTTGGCAATTTCTCTTCTAACTCATAGGCTGGAAGCGGTCGGCTAAAGTAATATCCCTGGGCTTCCTGGCAGCCCTCATTAGCGAGGAACTCAAGATGATCGCTTGTTTCGACTCCTTCTGCTGTAACGATCAAGTTAAGGTTGAGTGCCACATTAATAATTGTACGAACAATAGCAGCGTCTTGTGTGTCCCTCAACATATCTTGTATAAACGATTGGTCAATTTTAAGTATATCAATGGGAAATCTTTTTAGATAGCTTAGGGAAGAGAACCCTGTCCCAAAATCATCTAACGATAGCCTGACACCCAAACTTCTTAATTGGTTTAACTTCTCGATACAACGGTCCACATCCGTCATAGCTACAGATTCGGTGATTTCTAAGTTTAGATATTGTGGAGGGAGTCCAGACTCTTCTAATGCTGACTCAATGACACGTAAGAGGCGATCCTGAAGAAACTGACGGGTTGATATATTCACACACACGGTAAGGGGGCCATATCCTTCATCCTGCCATTTCTTATTTTGCTTGCAAGCCTCTCTTATGACCCACTCGCCTATGGGTACGATTAACCCAGTCTCTTCAGCAAGTGGAATAAATTGATCGGGGGGAATCGCACCTAATTTCGTATGATTCCAACGCAATAGGGCCTCTGTAGCGATCCATTCACCCGTGCGAATATCTACCTTCGGTTGATAATATACTTTGAATTCTTTTTTATCTAAGGCTCTTCTTAATCCGCTCTCCAACTGTAATCTTTTACTGTTCTGTCCATCCATGTCTTCCGTAAAGAAGTGATAACGGTTTTTTCCTAATTCTTTGGCTCTATACAGGGCAGAATCAGCATGCTTAAGCAACTCATCAGAGCTTGTACCGTCTTGGGGGTAAAAGCTAATTCCGATACTAGGTGTGACGTAAAGTTCGTGATCATTAATCATATAAGGAAAGGAAATGCTCCACAGTATATGTTCCGCTCTCAATTTTGTTTCTTCAGCAGAAGTATCTCCCAAAAGGATAAAGAACTCATCGCCGCCCTGACGACATATAATCTCATCGTTCCCAAGACTGCTGGTTAATCGGTGAGCAACTTGCCGAAGAAGCAGGTCTCCGAATTCGTGACCTAGAGTGTCGTTAATGACTTTGAAACGGTCTAAGTCGACTATCATGACAGCAATCTGTTGATCTACCTGTTCGTCAATAGCATCTAATTTCTCTTTTAATTGTTCTTGAAAATAATGTCGGTTAGGCAGCCCTGTTAAAGAGTCGTAGTAAGCTAAATGGCGGATTTTTTCTTCATTCTGTTTTAGTCTTTGGTTACTCTCTAGTAATACCTGATTGATATTCTTAATTTCTTGTTGTTGTTTTTTTAGTCGATCGGTTAGAAAGCCCATTCCAATAGAAATCATAAAGTTAACGGAGTTATAGACAATTAGAGAATAAATGTTTTCGTATGTATAGGCTACACCCAAGTTGTAATAAAGAAACTCCGTTAGGGAACAGAGGACGAGGGAGAGGCTTGCACCGATGAGTCCGCCACGTAACCCATAATAAAAAGTGAGGAACATGGCCGGGATAAGATGCAACAGCCAAAAAATTTTGTAGGTTGGACTGAGCGAAATATGATTGATGATAGGGAGGAAATAAAGGATGGGGATGGCCCAACTCAAGTGAGGGCGACCAGGGAACATAAGGTTCATAGTAAGGCCTCTTTCCTTTGTGTGATTCATAAGTTAGCCTATCGATATGATATCATACTTTACAGAGCACAGATAAACAAATTTATTCAGAAAATAATTAATAATGTTTAAACCCTTTCTTTTCTGGCTAGACTGATGGCTAAGGAGAAAGAAAAGAGAGGGGAAACAGAAAAATGAAAAAGACAAGCTTAATTTTATTTGCATTTATCATATTGACTATGAGCTGGGAAGAACAGCGTTCTATAGCAACTCTAGTAAAAGAAGAACCTATTCCACAAGAGTCGATCCGATTGCGAGTGATCGCCAATAGCGACTCACCTCAGGATCAGTGGTTAAAGCAAGAAATACGTGATGAAATCAATCTTTATCTTACGAGTAAAGTAGATAGCCTAGACACGGTGGAAGAAGCTCGTGAAAAAATGGAAGAAGAGCTGCCACAACTTCAAGAAATTGTAGAGAAAACGATTACCAACAACGGCTTCTCTTATAATAGTCAAGTAGAGTTAGGAAAGGTGCCTTTCCCAACCAAAATGTATGGACAGTACGTTTATCCTGCCGGAGAATATGAGGCTCTTCGCGTGACAGTTGGACAAGGTATGGGTCAAAATTGGTGGTGCGTCTTATTCCCTCCACTATGCTTTGTAGACATAGACACAGGGGATGCGGTGAAGAAGGAAGAAGAGAATGGCGAGGATGGCGAAGGACCGAAGATTCAAGTGAAGTTCTTTGTATTAGAGGTATTTCAAAAGCTGTATAAGAGTCTCTTTTCCTAAGTAAATCCGTTGACAAATCAGAACGGCATCACGTATGATTACGTTAATATAAATTCTTAAGTATGCAACAAATCTAACACTTTTCTTATTTGGAGCAGGTGGAGGGACTGGCCCGATGAAACCCGGCAACCCGTTAAGGTGTACGACGCCTTAAGACAGGGTGCTAATTCCTGCAGGTACATTCGTTTCCTGGGAGATAAGAAGGGGCTCAAGAAGTTTAAGTTGACTGATTCGGAGAACCTTCTGGCTTATAAGCTGCAGAAGGTTTTTTTATGTTGAGATAAGACTTGGGTGAAAGGCAGGGGAGTGAGAGCATGAGAGAAAAGTCAGGGTTGCGGGAGTTGCTGCAGAATCGAGTATTAATTGCGGACGGAGCGATGGGGACGCTGTTGCATCGATACGGCATACCAGTAGGTACTTGTGGGGAAGAGCTGAATGTGACTCGTCCTGATGTGGTCCGAGATATTCATTTGCAATATGTGCTGGCCGGATCAGAGTTGATTGAAACGAATACCTATGGAGCGAATCGAGAAAAGCTATCTAAATATGGCTTAGAGGACCAGGTGGAGGAATTAAATCGGGCTGGAGTTGGGCTGGCTAGAGAGGCTGCAGGAGACTTGGCTTTTGTAGTCGGTTCCGTAGGAGGGATCCTAGGTGGGAGAAGAAGAAATATCCCGTCAGAAGAACTTAAGGAGGTTTATGCTGAGCAAATTAAGAGTTTAGTGGAAGCAGGAGTAGATGGTCTATTACTTGAGACGTTCTGTTTCGTCGATGAAGCGATCATCGCTCTATCTGTAGCTCGACGCTTTAGCTCGCTGCCTATCATCTGTCAGCTTACGATTCAAGATATCCAAAGAACACAGGATGGCTATTCATTGGAATCCGCTTTTGGCCGTCTAGTGGATGCCGGTGCTGATATTGTGGGCTTGAATTGCTATAACGGTCCAGCCAATATTATTCGTTCTCTAGAGTCTTTACCTGTAAAAGAGGGATTACAGCTGTCTGTGTATCCGAATGCAGGGCTGCCTGAATATGTGGATGGACAGTTCTTGTATCCTTCTTCAGCTGAATATTTTGCTGACTCTGCTGAGAAACTGCATCAGTTAGGAGCCAGAATCATAGGGGGATGCTGCGGAACGACACCAGAACATATTAAGGCCGTGGCATCACGGCTGAAGGGCAGAACCCCGATTTATAAGAAAGAATCAGCAGTAAAAGAGATTACCAACGAGCCGAAGGTCATCATTTCTTCTGAAGTTTTTCAAGAAAAAACCATTCCTGAGCTTGTGAAGGAACAGCCTACCGTTATCGTTGAGCTTGACCCGCCCCGAGATCTTGATTTTCAACCTTTCTTGGAAGGGGCCGCATCCTTGAAGGAAGCGGGAGCGGATGCCATTACAATGGCGGACAATTCCTTAGCCATGACAAGAATGAGTAATATGGCCTTAGGAGCATTAGTTAAGGAGAAAGTGGGCATTCGCCCGTTGGTTCATATTACATGCCGTGACCGGAATTCGATTGGACAGCAATCTCACCTTATGGGTTTATATGCGCTAGGAATTGATCACGTCTTGGCAATCACAGGAGATCCTACCCGCTACGGCGATCTTCCTGGTGCTTCTTCGGTTTATGATATGACTTCCTTTGAGCTTATTCGCATGACGAAGCAATTAAATGAAGGAGTAGGTTTCTCGGGACGGACATTAAAGAAGAGAGCGGCCTTTACCGTTGCAGCGGCTTTTAACCCAAACACACGACACTTGCATAAAGCGGTAGAACGCTTGGAGAAGAAGGTCGATGCGGGAGCCGACTATGTGATGAGCCAGCCCCTGTATGATCATGAACAGATCTTTCAGGTGGCGGAAGCGACCCGCCATGTGAAGGTTCCTATTTTTATAGGGATTATGCCGCTGACGAGTCATCGCAATGCTGAATTTCTCCATAACGAAGTGCCTGGAATAAGGCTATCGGATGATGTACGTGCACGGATGGCCCGATATGAAGGGGAAGATGCAAAAAAACAGGGGGTTGAAATTGCCCTAGAGCTCATTGATACGGCTCGTCAATATTTTAACGGAATCTATCTCATCACTCCTTTCATGCGCTATGAAATGACTGCTGAACTTACGAAGTATGTGAAAAATAGCTGATTCTTTAGCATACTCTATCAAACTTCTTCATATCTATGATAGAAATGATAGAGAAGAGGGGTGCTTTTGTTTATGAGTCTTGTCATGCGGGTAGCTAGAAAGAATGATGTAGAGCAAATGGTAGAACTGTTGAAAAAGGGTAAACTAAATGTAGAAGGAATTGAGGATCATCTAGATCATTTTCTGGTAGTGGAAGATTCAAACAGTCAGCGTGTAGTAGGGACGGCGGGTCTAGAAGTTCTTGGGGACCAATATGGACTACTGCGCTCCCTAGCCGTTGAACCGGCTTTCTTTAATGAATCAGTAGGATGGGAGTTGTTGCGGGTTCTTCTATCCCTGGCAGGAAAAAAGGGGCTGCTAGAAGTTTATTTACTTACACGTTCGTCGTCTTTTTTTCAGTTGTGTGGGTTTACAGAAATCGATTGGGAAGATATCCCCGGAGAAGTGAAGTCATCCACACACTTTCAACAGTATACACCCAGTTTATCCACGGCTATGGTGTATAAGAGACCAGCAAAGGCCCAGATTGAAGCGTAAAACGAATGCACTTATTCACAACTTATCCACAAACTGTTGATAAGTTGTTTGTTTTAGCCCCACTTTATAACGGGAAAGTCTTAGAAAAAGGAATGGAAGCGAACATGATTCATTATCAGACAAAAAAATGGTGTGTGGATAACTCTGTGGGAAATGAACGGCTTTATCCACAACTTGAGGAACCAGCGAAGCTATTAGCCTTAAACGAGGTTGTTGCTTTTCCTACGGAGACAGTCTACGGTCTAGGGGCGAATGCCTTGTCATCTAGCGCCGTTTGTAAGATTTTCGAAGCTAAGGGGAGGCCAAGCGACAACCCGCTAATTATCCACATTGCCCACAGGAAGGATCTGGATAACCTTGTTTTAGCGTTACCTGAGAAAGCTGAAAAGCTCATGGATGCTTTTTGGCCAGGTCCTCTCACCTTTATTCTGCCTCGAAAAGAGGGGATTGCTCCAGAAGTGACGGCGGGGCTCGATACGGTTGGTATTCGGATGCCGGATCATCCGATAGCCTTAGCTCTCATTGAGAAGGCTGGGGTACCTATAGCTGCACCGAGCGCGAATCGCTCAGGGCGTCCGAGTCCGACAACAGCAGAGCATGTACAGGAGGACCTTGAAGGACGTATTGCAGGGATTGTGGATGGTGGTCCAACAGGAGTTGGGGTGGAATCAACGGTACTCGATGTAACGATGGACCCACCTATGATCTTGCGCCCTGGGGGAGTAACCAAAGAGCAACTTGAATCCGTAGTAGGTCTGGTTCTTCTTGATCCAGGATTAATGGAAGAAGAAGATAAGCCAAGATCTCCTGGAATGAAATATCAGCATTATGCCCCTCAAGGGGAAATGTGGATTATTCAAGAAGAAACCTTAGAAAAGCAGCAAGAGACGATTCGTTCCTTAATTGGACAAGCTAAGGAGTCTGGACGCCGAGTGGGGGTATTAGCCACGGAGGAAACAAAGCATAACTACGCGGAAGCTGATGTAGTGGTCATCTGTGGTGCTCGTGAAGACTTGGCGACGGTGGCGCGTTCTCTCTATGATGCTTTGCGCTCCTTTGATCAACAAAGGATTGATTATATTCTTGCCGAATCATTTCCGTCCAAGGGAGTGGGCTTGGCTATCATGAATCGGTTAAACAAGGCGGCGGGACATCGGATTTATCGCGCGGAAGTGGACTAGGGTAAGCATCTTTCCTAACCTGTCCGCATATTCTTGAGGAGACAAGGGATATGCTGGAGGGGATCGAATGGAATGGGACATCATCCAATGGGGGCAATTTTATACCATCCTCATGATCGGGATAGCACTTGGAATGGATGCATTCTCCTTAGGAATAGGAATGGGAATGCTGAGAATTCGGTTGCGAACTATTGCTAAGGTTAGCTTATTGATTGGTTTGTTTCATGTCATTATGCCACTCATTGGAATCGGAAGCGGTAAGTTTTTATCCTCTGTAGTCGGGGATGTGGCCACCTTTATTGGGGGGCTGATTCTTTGTTTCTTAGGTGCAAATATGATCTGGGGGTCTATATTTCAGGTTGAAGGAGAGCGAACCAATTATAAGACCGAGGGGTTCGGACTTCTTTTGTTTGCTCTTAGCGTGAGTGTTGATGCCCTTTCTGTTGGATTATCATTTGGTTTATTCAAGACGGATATTATCTTAGCCGTACTTATATTCGGGATCATCGGAATGGCGATGACTTGTTGCGGGCTTCTCTTGGGCAAGCATGTTGGTCATCGGTTAGGTGGTTTTGGCGAAGCGCTAGGCGGAGTCATTATCTTTGCTTTTGGCATAAAGTTTATGCTTTAGGAGGTGGAAGATAATGGAGCTATTAATCCTAAGTTCACTCACAGGACTTACCACGCTGTTTGGAGCTGCGCTCGCGCTGTTGTTTGGTCAGCCAAGCAAGAAGATCCTTGCCTTCTACTTAGGCTTATCATCGGGCATCATGGTATTAATTGTACTTATTGATTTGCTTCCAACAGCCTTCATGCAAGGGCCTTATCAGGCTGTGGGAATTGGTCTCGGGCTAGGGTTAGCGATGATGCTAGGGATCTATGGATTCTTGGAAAACCTAGTTCGTCATGGGGTTAGTCTTAAGCCCAAAAAGCCGGAATCCTATCGTGTTGGGATGTTAATAGCTATAGCCATTGGGCTTCATAATATTCCTGAGGGGATCGCTATTGGCGCAGGGTTCGAGACGCACAATCATCTCGGGGTGTTGCTAGCCTTATCCATTGCGATTCATAATATTCCCGAAGGAATTGGGATGGCGATTCCGCTTGCAATGGCTGGAGTCAAGAAAAGATGGGTATTGCTTCTCTCTTTCATATTAAGTTTATGCATTCCTCTTGGAGCTTGGCTGGGTCAAAAGTTCTTTGTCGGGTCACCTTTTCTGGTGGCGGCGGGAACCGCCTTTGCAGCTGGGGCGATGGGATTTATAGTTTGGAAAGAAATTGGACCAGCATCCCTTAGATATAACCGGTTGTTCGCGTTATGGGGGATGGCGGCCAGTGTAGTGTTGGTTTACATAATCCATGCTTTGAGGTGAAAAAACGATGAATCTGTTGTTTGTTTGTACTGGGAATACTTGTCGTAGTCCGATGGCAGAGGGGTTAATGAGAAAACTGGTAGAGCGTGAAGGGCTAAAAGTTGAGGTGCAATCAGCTGGTGTTGCCGCTTATGCAGGGACACCAGCTTCTGTCCATACTTCCACTATTTTACGGGCTCGAGGAATAGAATCGCAACATGCGTCTCAGCCTGTAACGTCTGAATTAGTGTCATGGGCCGACCTCATTTTAACGATGACGATGAGTCATAAACAGGTGGTGGCAGGACAATTTCCAGAAGCACAAGGAAAGCTTTACACGTTAAAAGAGTACATAGGTGGTCTCGGAGATATGGATATCATGGATCCTTTTGGCGGTTCATTGGATGTCTATCGTAGAACGGAGACGGAGTTGGATGCTGCCTTAGAGAAACTTAAAGATAAAATCGACAAAATGTAGCAGGGTTTTGCCCGGATAAGGACGAATTAGTTAACATTTAAGAACGATTTTTTATGGGGGAGTCTTTTTCATGGGCAATAAGATTCGGTTTGGTTTACAGAAAAAAATAGTCCTTGGGATTGCTGTTTTATCTGCAGTTACATATGGGACAAGCTTTTTTTTCCTTACGTTTTTGGAGGGGTTCTTTCTTACGTATATGTCACCTGGGATGTTTCAGGCAGTTGTCCTTATTAAAGGAGTGTTGTGGTCTTCCTTCTTCGGTTGGATAGCAGCTCGTATGTTGACCAAGCCAATTGTTCAATTAGAAAAGACCGCAGAAATGGTATCGACAGGAGATCTTCGAGTGAAGGTAGAGATCCCACGCGGTAAAGATGAGCTTCGCTCTTTAGCCTTGGCATTTGAACGGATGTTAGGCAATTTACAGGCGATGGTGAAGGATATTGAAGAGAATTTTCGTCAGACGGGAGAACATGTACAAGAATTGACGCATGCTTCTCATTCGGCTGCTTTGCAAGCCGAGCAGATTGGAATGACGATAGATGATATTGCTCAAGGGGCGCAGATGCAATCAGCGGCAACCTCTCACATGGCTGTTTCCTTTGAGCAGCTTAATCATATGATTGAACAAGTCAATGAGAGTGCTGACCAAACAAGAGATTTATCCTCGAAGATGGTACATACAATTGAAAAGAGTTCTAAGGTAGCTGGAACCCTGATTGAAGGGCTTCACCACTTGGCGAAGGAAAGTGAATCTTCTATTGAGGTTGTACGAAAACTGGATGAGCAGGCGAAACAGATCGGTGATATCTCTAAGCTCGTCGGTACAATGGCTGAGCAGACGAATCTTCTGGCACTGAATGCATCTATTGAAGCTGCTAGAGCAGGGGAACACGGCCGTGGATTTGCGGTTGTAGCCGGAGAAGTTCGTAAATTAGCGGATGAAAGCAAAAAGGCGGTACAAGCGATTGATCAGTTGATTCATGAGATTCAGCAGGAAGTAGGTTTGGCTGTTAAGCAAATTAATGAGCAAGTCAAGTTGGCGACACTTGAATCTAAGCGAGGAGAAGAAACCAGCAGGGCCCTCGGCGATATCTCTGTATCTGTTCATGGTGTTGTGGAAGCTGTAAATCAAATTGTCCATATGGTTGGGAATCAGACGGCCAATATGAAGCAAGCCCTAGAAGAAGCAAGAGAAATGGCGAGGATTGCGGAAGAGACTTCTGAAGGGGCACAATCCGTGGCGGTGGCGGCTCAGGATCAGACCGCCTTTATGGAGGAGATCTCAGCAGCAGGTCAGGTTCTGCGTGGTCAGTCTGAAAAGTTGCAAGAGCACATTCGTAGGTTCACTATCTAAAATACGAACATTATATATAAATTTTATGTTTAATATTAAGAAAAAAGACTATATGGTTTTTGAATAATAGGGTATAATAGGGATGAAATGTTGAAAACGGAGGAGATAGCTTTGAAAATCGCACTAGGTGCAGATCATGGCGGCTTTCAGTTGAAAGAGGAAATCAAGAAGCTACTTCAATCTATGAACATGGAAGTAGTGGATGTGGGGTGCGATTGTGAGCAGTCCGTAGATTATCCGGATTACGCATTACCTGTTGCTGACAAGGTTGCTGGGGGCGAATGTGACCGAGGGATCTTAATTTGCGGAACAGGAATTGGAATGTCGATCGCAGCCAATAAGATTAAGGGCATTCGATGCGCTTTAGTTCATGATTTGTTCTCTGCTAAGGCTACTCGTGAACATAATGATTCAAACGTGTTGGCTATGGGGGCTCGCGTTATTGGCCCAGGTGTAGCGCAAGAGATTGTGAAGATTTGGCTTGAGACGGAATTTACCGGAGGACGGCATAGTCAGCGCCTAGATAAGATTGCAGATATCGAGGCTAAAGAGCATGTCTAATCAACCGGAATTAGAACGGCAGGTTCGAACAGTCATAGAGGAACTCCTAGCTGCTTATCCTATGGGCTCTAGGCAGATTCTCGTGATTGGAACAAGCACGAGCGAAGTAATGGGAGAGCGAATTGGGACGTCCGGAAGCGAACAGGCGGCTGAGACGATCTTTCGTGTGTTGAAGGAATATCAGTCCAAGTTTTCGTTCCACCTAGCTTTTCAATGCTGTGAGCACTTGAATCGTGCACTTGTAGTCGAGCAGGAAACAGCGGACCTCTTCCGCCTTGATGAAGTGACAGTTGTTCCTGTGCCGAAGGCAGGAGGATCTATGGCAGCCCATGCCTTCCAACAGCTCGCTCATCCTGCCGTGGTCGAATCGATACAAGCCCATGCGGGCATTGATATCGGGGATACGTTTATCGGGATGCACTTAAGATCCGTGGCTGTTCCTTTACGACCATCCATCCGCCAGATTGGGAATGCGCATGTCACGATGGCGTATACTCGCCCGAAGTTAATTGGGGGAACTCGAGCGGTTTATCCGGAGAAGCCGCAAAACCTAAGCTGTACTTAATATAAATATAGAAATCGGAGGGAAAGTCATGTTTCAATATTTAACTAAGCAAGATCCACAAGTGGCAGAAGCTATTAATCAGGAGTTAGGCAGACAGAGAAACAAGATTGAACTTATTGCATCCGAGAATTTTGTAAGTGAAGCGGTATTAGAAGCATTGGGTACTGTGATGACCAACAAATATGCGGAAGGATACCCAGGTCGTCGTTATTATGGTGGTTGTGAGTATGTGGATATCGTAGAAGAATTAGCCCGTGATCGTGCAAAGCAATTATTCGGTGCGGAGCATGCCAACGTTCAGCCTCATTCCGGTGCACAAGCAAATATGGGAGTTTATTTCTCCATCCTTAAGCCAGGGGACACCGTTCTAGGTATGAATTTGTCTCACGGTGGACACTTAACCCATGGAAGTCCAGTTAACTTCTCTGGTACCCTTTATAATTTCGTAGATTACGGTGTAACTCCAGATACGAATGTTATCGATTATGAAGATGTGCGTGCGAAGGCATTAGAGCACAAGCCAAAGTTAATCGTAGCGGGAGCGAGTGCTTATCCTCGTGTGATTGATTTTGTAAAAATGCGCGAAATCGCAGATGAAGTTGGAGCTTACTTTATGGTAGATATGGCTCACATTGCTGGATTAGTTGCGACAGGCCATCATCCAAACCCTGTCCCTCATGCACACTTTGTAACCACAACTACTCATAAGACGCTTCGTGGACCTCGTGGCGGTATGATCTTGTGTAAGGAAGAGTTTGCTAAGGCGATTGATAAGTCCATGTTCCCTGGCGTTCAGGGCGGTCCATTGATGCATGTGATTGCAGCGAAGGCGGTTGCTTTTGGAGAAGCGCTTAAGCCTGAGTTCAAAGAGTACAGTGCGAATGTAGTGGCTAATGCGAATCAATTAGCTGAATCATTGAAAGAAGAAGGAATCAAGATCGTATCTAACGGAACAGATAATCACCTCGTACTAATCGATGTTCGCAACCTCAACCTAACGGGTAAAGAAGCCGAGCATCTACTTGACGAAGTAGGCGTAACAACCAACAAGAATACGATTCCGTTTGACCCAGCTAGTCCATTTGTAACAAGTGGCGTTCGTATCGGTACTCCTGCGGTTACCTCCCGTGGCTTTGATGTTGAATCCATGAAGGAAGTAGCGGCTATCATCGCCTTGACGTTGAAGAATCCTCAAGACGAAGCGAAGAAAGAAGAAGCTCGTGCAAGAGTAGCGGGACTGTGTGAGAAGTTCCCTCTCTATGCAGATATGAAGTTAATTTAATTTGTGGAACCAAGCCTTGCTCTAAGGCTTGGTTTTTTTTGTGTTGTGTATTGGTTTGGTGGTAGGTGTTGGTGATCGGCGCAGAGGCGGATAGCAGGAGATTTTTCCGTTATTCTTGGGATCGAGTCAAATAGAGGGGAAATAAGCGGAGTTTTTACCGTTATATCATGAAAAAGGGCTCAGGGAAGTGGTTTTATGAGGAATAACCTCTAAAGCCCCCTAACAGGATTGGACAC